>MNXL01000010.1 GCA_001871755.1 Anaerolineae bacterium CG2_30_64_16 | reverse complement strand
CACGATGCTCGCCTGCGCTGTGAACTCCAGCGGGCCTCGGCTGAAGTGCCCGGTTTGCATGTAGTCTTTCAGCACGCTGACCGTGGCATCCGGATCGGAGAAGCTGGTGCTGGCGATCTCGTCGAAGAACACCACGTCCCGGTATCCCAGAATGCCAATCTTCCGGGAGGCGACGTTGTAGAAAAGCGTGGCCGGCGTGGCCTTCCCGCCGGAAATAACAAAAGCCCGGCTGGAGGTGTTGCGGTAGGTGTACGTCTTGCCGGTCTCGCGTGGGCCCAACTCGATGAGGTTGTAATTGGCCTCAACGAAAGGCACCAGGCGCAACAGCATCAGCAGCTTTTCGCGGTCGGTGAACCGCGCCGGGTTGAAGCCGACCGTCTGGACGAGCACGTCGATCCATTCCCCGGTTTCGAACTGCCGGCGCTTGTCGAGGTAGTCGTCCAAGTCCAAACGAGTGATCTGAAACGGTTTGAAGTCGCGCACGAAGAACGGATAGATGCGTCCCTTGAGCTCGTACTCCGCATCGTACTCGATAGTCATCGTGCCCCAAGCGCCACCCGTCATCAGCGCTTCGCCGTACTCGGTCAGCACGCGCTGGCTGAGGCGCACGAAGCTGTCGCCAAGGGCGGGCACCTCGGCCCAGTAGTGGTCGCGCGCCGCGTCCAGGCGTACTTGCAGAGAGCCAAGCAGAATGTACTCGCCCTTCTCTTTGATGCGGCTCTTGATCAGCTCGCGCGCGTCACTCTCTACGTAGTGCTCCTGAAGCAGACGGTCTATCCGCGCCTGACCAGCCACCGGGTTGCCGGGGTCGACGTAGCGCGCACACAGGTACTCCAAGACGTAGCGCGGGAACTCCTTATGCGCCTCGTTCCAGCGGGTGAGCGGTTTGAGCACCACCCGGTCGCCCATCAGGCGTTGGACCTTATCGTCGGTAGGTGTCAATGCTGTGTTCAAAGTGTCAGTCCCCTTGCGTTCGTAGTGCGCACTTCAGTGCGCGAAAGCGCCCACTACGAACCATTCAGCAAAGTGTCAGGCCCCTGCGTTTGTAGTGCGCACTTCAGTGCGCTAAAGCACCCACTACGAACCATTTAGCCCAGATCGTCAAGCTCGTCCAGGCCAGCGAATTCGATCTCGACCCGATCACGCCGCGCGATGATCTCGACAGAAATGTCGGCGTGCCTGACCGCGGTTCGACCTCTGGCATCAATATAACGCAACGTGATCTTGGCAAGCTTCGTCGAGCCGCCGCGTTCCTTGTACACCGGCTGCACTGTAGCATTCACTTGCCAGCGCCCCATCGAATCAGCCTTGCCCTGGAAGGTCTGCGGCCATGCGTCCGTGTCAGCCTGGACTTCGAGCGCGAACTCCGCCGACTGGTTGCCGCGGTTTTCGACAACGATGTTCAGTGGCAGCGACTCGTCTTCTCGCACCGTCAGCGTCCGGACTGAGGGTTCGAGGATATCCAACTCGATCCGCTTCTCAGCGATGCGGCGCAGTGAGACGCCGGGCACGACCATCTCGGCAAGTGAGAGACCGCCATGCGCGTAACGATCGGGCGCGCGGTTCCTGCTGTCAGCGCGGCGGAACCAGCGGCGCCCAATCGCAACAGTGAACGGCGAGTCGCGCAAACCACGATGCTCAACGACAAACCCTTTGGGATGGGCCATGCTCACGATGTAGCGGAAGCGCACGGGATCGGGTTCTCCCGTTGCCTGCCGCGCAAGCCGCTCATCCTCCTGGATTGTGATGCCGTTGTCGTCGTTCTCTAGTTCCACGAATCCGTGGTCGCTGGAGACCACCATCGTGTCCCCAGGACCGACAAGACCGCTCAAAGTCTGCATGACGTCGTCGAGTTGCGTTTTGATCTTGGCGTTTAGGGCGACCAGGTCGCTGCGCTCCTGGTGGAGGCCATCGTCACTGATATTGAAGATCAGCACATTCCACGGGTAGCGATGGTCCCGGTCAAGCTGCCGGTAGGTGCGGTCACTTTCCATGCCGGAATAGAACTGCAGTTTGGCGTCCCGTTCCCCGGCTGGGATTTCGAAGAAGCGCGCGGCCAGAAGCCCCTGGTCTTGGGTGGGACGGCCGTCTGGCCCCTGCCATTCAGTAGGGGGACGGCCTGCCAGCAGGCCCGTCCGTGCGATCGGCGTCCAGGATGGCAACAGACTCAGGTACGCTTTCTCCGTGGTCTTCATCTCGAAGAGTTCCAGCAGCCGTGGCTTGACCACGCGCTGCCACGTATCCCAGCGCATCCCGTCGAAGACCACGATCCAAAGGCGAGCTTCTGATGTGGGACGCAGCCGGCGCTGCCGGACGAAATCCCAAAGCACGTGTGTTGAGAGCCGGGGGTCGTTCAGATACTTGCCCGGATTGGCCTTGATCTGCTCGGCAAGTTGCTCGTCTGCCTCCCCCAGGAATGCGCGCACGCGACCCCGTAGACTGTCCAGATAGGTTTGCAGCCTGCGTTCCAGGTTATGATCGGGTAGGCGGCGCAGATGACTGGCTGCCCGAGTGCAGGCAAATTCTAGATCGTAATAGCGCCCGGCCACATACCAATCCAGGATACCGGAGAGACTGGGCGGGGGTTCCGTACGAGCGCCCAATATCGAAACCACTGTCGCAGCTTCATCCAGAAATCCAGTGATCGTGTCTGCGGCTGCGCGATGGCGGGTGTCGGGCAACGCATCGAGCTTCTGCGGCCGCTGCGCAGGCCAAGTTTCAAGCGCTGCGTCGAGCCCTGGCCCGGGCGTGCCATCGAGCAGACGTCTGGCCAATTCGTAAACCGCGGCCGGTGTCTCAGCTTCCCTGATCACGGTCCACAGTTCAGCAGGGCTGCGAACAGGCAAGATGGCTGCGAGCTTCTGCAAGTCGCTCTCGTTCAGGTGGTCTTCAGCGTCGACGATGACCTGCGCGCGCCAGGCAGGTTCACGATCCCAGCGCGCCAGCACAGTCTCGACCCACGGTTCCAGCGGTTCGGGGTCGAAGCCCAGGATGCCGAGGCCGCGCGCCTGGTTGGCGATGTTGGACACCCGTGCCTGGCCGAGGAGGCGGCGCACGTAGAGGTAAATAGCCAACGTTTCAAGGGACGGCTCGAACCAGGCAGCGACGCTGCCCAAGGCGACCTGGGGCGATGAGCGCGCATGTTCGCGCAGCAGTTCGTGGCTCTGTGCATCCCAATCCGCGTCCCAGGCCAGCTTGACATAGCGGCGCAGGACCTGCTCAGGTGAATCGCGGTGAAACAGGAACTCGCCGGTGGACAGGTCCGGCTGTCCGATGTGCAGCGCCAATGCGCGCACGGCATGGATGTCGAGGACAGCGCCGCGTGGGAGATGGCGGCGTAGTTCGGCATGACCGGCTACCACGAGGGGCAGGTTGGCAGCGAATGTCGCCTCGTGTCGCGCTAGCGCCTCCGCAGGCCAGCTTTCGCTGGGGATCAGCTCTGCAAGTACACCGCCCAAGCTGAGGTCGAGGACTTCGTCGGCAAGGGTCAGAAGATCGGTCAGGCTGCTGAGGCGAACGCGTGGGGTGCTATCTGGGTCGAGACTGCGCGGCGCGGTCACCCATATCAAGGCGCGCTTTCCCGGCCGGGAACCTGTCCAGCCCGCATGTACCAGTGCCGTTCGCAGACTCAGATCATTGCCTTCATACCGGAGCACCGGCCACGTGCGGCCACCCACTGTAACCTCACCCATCAGGTCCAACCGACCGGCAGGATCGAGCACGAAGATCAGGCGCGCATTGGCGTGCAACGCTGCCAGCTTGCGGTAAAGGTGATCGCCCAGGTTCTGTGGGATAGAATCGTCACTCATGCGTGTCCTGCCACCTTCATCGCGCACACTTTCGCCAACCGTTTGGCGCGTTCGTAATACCAGAGGTTCACCTGCGAAGGGTCAACCAGTCTGAACAAGTCTCGTCCCTCGCGGAATAGGCCGAATTCGTAACAGAAGTTGACCCAATCGCACAGCCGCTCGTCGCTGGGCCGACTGGAGCGGCCGTTCAGGAAATCCCGCACGGCCGTGACCTGAGCGTCCAGGACGGCATAGGCGCTTGGCGGCGCCTCCGTGCGTCGCTCGGGCTGAACGGGCACGGTGTGAACAGCGTACACCTGGCGCAAGATGGGCAACGTGACCTGGATCAGGCGGTGCAGGCGGCCAGCGTAGGCGGCCGCGAGATCCTCGGTCAGTGACGCTTTCGGCAACTCATACCACACCCGGGTCCAATAGCTGCCCCAAGGTCCCACGTGCACCTGCTCGCCTGTGGCGCGACACAGAGCCTCCTGGTGCGGGAGAAACGCCTGCATACGTTCGTGGTTCAGCTTCCGGCTGCTGCCGAAGTCGAGGCCGAACTCGTGTCCCTTTGGCCGGATCCAGAGCTGGTAGTAGGCGCCCGAGAAAGGCGCCAGGGTCACTTTCAACAATCTGGCGTCGGGGACGAGGGTCTGGGCGTCGTATTCCATCCCGGAGACGAGAACCGCCAGGGCCGCACGAGCACGTTCCAGGAATTCTTGCTTCGTGAGATCAGTTGTCTCTGCTGTGTCGGCTTCAGGTTCCGCCCCAGTGCGCAGTTGCTGTACTGAGAGCCCCATGCGCCTGAAGATCGGCGCCGCCTCGAACGTGGTGAAGGTGAACCGCTGCGCACCTGTGACCAGGCTGAACAGCCATTTGACCCCAACCAGGTGGCCGTCTATCTCGACGGCCCAAGAAAGGTACTCTTGGGACTCAGGGGGCAGGCCGTCTACGAGTGCGCGGCGAGCTGTATCCAGCACCTGTTGGCCGGTGAGGGTGAATGAACGCCCGGCGGCCGAGAACGCAACCGGCTGTTCGTGGGCCGGATTGACCGTTGGCGACTCGACTACGCTGGCGGGATTGGCGCCGGCATCTTCCCATTCTTTGAGGCCGAACTGGCCTTTGCCGAGCATCGTAAACTCCCGCCTGTTGGGGTGGCGGCGAATCTCCGAGTACAAGGTGGTCGTGCCGGCGATGTTCGGGTCCAGCGCATCTGTTGCCCAAAGTCCTCGTTCCAGGCACGCCTGCACGATCTCGCGGCCGTGCATCGGATGCCCCGCCTCTTTGAGGATCCGATAGGCTGCGTCCAGGAAGCCCCTGCCTGGAGGTGACATCATTCCGTCTTCTTACATTCCGAGGAGGCAGGTTTCTGCCGCGCTAAAGCGCGCACTACGAACGTCACGAGTTTGTAGTTGGCGCTTCAGCGCCGGGTTTACCGCGCTAAAGCGCGCACTACGAACGTCACGAGTTCGTAGTAGGCGCTTCAGCGCCCGGCACGTCATCCCATCCACTCCCATAGTCCAGGACGGGATACTTCACCCAGACGTCTCGTAGCCACTCTCGGCCAAAGTGTTCCAGATACCAGTGCACGCTGCTCTCCTTCCAGTCGTAAGGCGATGCAGCCCAACCATGCTTGACTGGGTTGAAGTGAATGTAGTTGAGCGTTGTGTAGTAGTGGCGCTCCGAGCGGATGGCGCGATCAGAGTAACGGAACCAAACCTTCCGGCCCGTCCGGCCGTCCTCCAGGTTCCACTGCCGTGCGGTTGGGCCGTGGACCGCCTGGAAAATACCACCCAGCGCGTTCATGTTTACTGAATCCACAAGCAGATGGTAGTGGTTTGGCAGGACGCTCCAGGCGTGGAGTTCCATACCTGCCATCAGGAAGTGCTCGAACAAGGCATCCAGGACTTGCTGGCGTCGGTCTGCGGAGAGCATGTGGCAAACGTGTTCGTAGCAGGTGCCTGTCAGCAGGTAGAGCGTCTGATCCTTCACGGGATGCGGCGGGGAATGCGGTGGATAGCCGCGCGCCAGGCGTTCCTGCACCAGTTCTGCGCGTTGCTCCGGCGTCAAGCAGCGATATTCGTACATAGTATCTCCCCCCACCCAGCGCGCTAAAGCGCGCACTACGAACGGGTTGGTAGTGGGCGCTTCAGCGCCGGGTTCGGCGCGCTAAAGCGCGCACTACGAACTTACCTCCGGGTCTTCATTCGACAGACGGCGACGATTTTTTTGAGTTCCTTGTACCGCTCCGGCTCCACCTGATCCGGCTGGATGTGCTGAAACAGAGCCACTGCTTCGGTATACGCCTCGCGGCGGTAGCAGAACCGCAGCCATTCCGATAACTCCCAATCGTTTGGACGGCGATCCAGGTCACCGGCCAGGAATCGGCGGATGACGCGCAGGTGGGCTTCGTCCGCCAGTGACTGGCGGTTCGACATCTTGTCGCGCTCGGCCGCGGTGGGCACGCGCCAGCGGCCGGTGCGCTGATCTTGCCAGAAGTTCTGCTGGAGCAGGCGGTCCAGCCGGCCCGCGTCCGAGGCGCCCAGGTGCGCGGTCTCAGCCTGCCAGCGAGGAATCAGCTCGCCGGTAGTCTGCGACTCGTTGCTGAGGACCTGCGTCAGCCAGGTGATGGCACCCATATCGGTCTTGAGGTCGAAGGCGTTGCCGCCGATGACGGCTTCCCCGCGCAGATACCAGCGGCCGTCCACTTCCTTGAAGTAGTGGGGCAGCATCTCGCCCACCTGCGCCATGCTGATCTGCACGCTGCCGTCACGCAGCATGTTGAAGAGGGCGTGGTTCCACAGCCCCTGGAGCGTCCGTTCCCTCGGATCTGGGCCGGCCTCGAGGAAAGCCGCAGTTGCCTCGACGACGTGCCTCTCGGCCTCGTCGGCGTAGGACTTGCCGTTGGCCGTCGTTTGCTCGCCCGGTTTCGGCTTGCGCAGGTTGAGCACGATGTCCTTGTTGGTGACGCGCTCCAGCCCTTTTTGGCCGCGGATGCCCTTGAAGGAGAGTTGCTCCTTGTCGAAGGCGTTGATCTCCGCCATCTCGAAGCCGGCGTAGCGGGCTGCCTCCAGGATTGTTTCCCAGATGCGGTCATCCGAGTTGTGGAAGACCACGCTGGCCCAGCGCCCCGGCTTGAGCACCCGGTACATCTCGCGGAAGGAGTCGGCCATCAGGCGCGCGTATTCGGGCAAGGTGTTGCGTTGGCGGTGTTTGACGTGGACGACCGCCTCCTGGCTTTGATCCGTGAAGCCTTCGTTCAGCCAGGCTTCCCAGATCAGGTTGCAGTCGGCGTAGAAGATGTTGGAGCCGAAGGGTGGGTCGGTGAAGATGTAATCAAATGCGTCACCTGGTATTGGGAGAGAGGTTGCTGATCCCCAGGCAACCAGAGCCAGCGACCGCCTGAAAGCAGGCGCCAAGCTTTCTGCAGCTCGAATCCAGGTCTCGGTTCGGCGCTCGAACTGCTTAGCAACGTGCATCTCCAAGCTGATAGATGGAACATACAGCGTCCCTGATATGGTCTGTTGTTGAGGCCATCGATTCCGACGAGACCCAACACCCATGATTGCCGTCAGAGCTGCCTTCAAATGCGATGACACTTCTCCGTCAGACACACCAGAGACATGGTGCCACAAGCAAGCAAATGCCCGGAGATTGCGAGCCGTGAAAAAACTGGCAACAGAACCAATGCCCATCCCGCCGTGGCCCCCGCGCCACATCTCCCAATCCTGCTCCAGAAAGTGCGTGATCGGATACCAATACGGAATAGGTTCGGCTTCGATCTCTACAACCTGACGCTTTTCCGATTCTGTTGTCACGTGTGCGGCCCGTCTGGGCTTGCAGCGCGGGCATTCGTAGTTGGTTGCGACTGGCACGGACTTGAGCCAACGGAGTTGTGGCTTTCGCCAACTCGCACCACACGTCTGACACTCGAATTCCTCCCGAACCTTGCCACTTTCGCCATCCACGGCTACGTCCCAAAGCACCAACTCAGAGCCGCAGCGGCCACATTCGAATACGTCGCTCCAAATCGTATACTGGATTGTCGCTGGCCCGCCGCAGCGATCGCAAGTCGTGCCGTACAGCCAGTCGAACTCCTCCTTGGCCGCGGCCTTGATGCGCTCGAACTCGGCGCGCAGCGCAGCCACGTCTACCGGCGTGCAATAGTTGCGCGCGATGTGCACGGCAGCGGGCGACAGGTCGTTGAGGATCGCGTACCGTCCGCTCATCAACGCTGCCACGCCGGTCATACCGCTGCCGCAGAACGAGTCAAGGATCAGGTCGCCCGGCTCGGTGTAGTGCTCGATGTACGGCACGATGCCCTGGGGCGGCACCTTGGTGTGGTAGGAGTGCGCGTTGTAGATGGCCGTGTTCTTGCCAGCCTTTACAGGCTGAGCGAACGGCGCGCGGCGATAGGTGTCGGTCGCCGGATCGTAGGGATGGGCGTGTGCGGCGATGAAGGCGGCCAGCTCGGTTGGTTGATCGGGCATCAGTCACCTTTGGTCGGGTAGGTTCGTAGTGCGCGCTTTAGCGCGCTGAAGCGCGCACTGCGAACTTGTCAGCGCAGTGTCAAGCGCACGGTCTTCTTGCCAGGGTTCGCCCGGCGCGCTGCGTCGAACGATTCCTTCAGCAGCCGCTCAAACTCATGCACGGCTTTGGGCAAGTCGGCTTCTTCCAGCGTCGGGTAGGCTTCGGCGAAGCGGCGCAGCACGTCCGCATCACTGGTGCCCACCTCCTGCTCGGCCAGCAGCCCTCGGATGAAGGTCGCCAGCTCCTCGTCCATCACATCCACCAACGCAGCCATGTTGGCGGTCTGCACGGCCTTGACGAAAGCCGCCACTCGCCCCTCTCCGCTCTTGGTCAGCACCCGATGGATCGCTTCGCTGGCCAGCCGGCGCTGCTGCGTCTGCAGCGCTCGCTCCAGGTCGCGCAGGAAAGCATCTACATCGGCAGTCGGAAGCTCATCGGCCAACGCCAGGCCGCACGCGCAGACGGGCTTATCCTCCAGCGTTAAGTTCTGAAATGGTACCGCACACGGCCGGACGCGGTCTTGCAGGCTTCGCAATCGGCCAGGCAGGTCGTCGCCCACCGAGCTGCCCAGCTCACTGATGCCATTCAGCAAACTCAACGCTTCCAGCCGCCGCGGCGCGTCGGCCAGCTTCTCGCCCAGACGCTGCCTCTCGGCAGACGTGTCTCGATGGCGCTTCTGGTATTCGATGCGATAACGATCACGAAAGTGCTCGAACTGCGAGCGTATGCCGGGCCACAAGCTCGGGTTAGCCGCCAGGTTCGCTACATCCAGTTGTCCTCGGATGGCGGTCTTGTCAGCCTGTAGATCCCGATCGGCGGGCCGCAACTGCACGGCATCGAGGTAGCCGTCCGCCGTCGTGATTTCAGTCGCCAGATCGGAGAGCTCGCGCAGCGCCGCGAAGGCGCGCTGGTGGTCACGGAGACCGTCGGCCGTCGCGTAGGTCTCGCTCGCCCGTTCGTAGAAGACTTGATAGCCTGCTTCCGCCGTGTTGGCCAACGCAGCCAGGTTGTCCAGGACATCGGCCGCCTTCTCAGGCACCGGATCGCCCAGGCTCTGGGCCAGAAGTCCGAGGTTGCGTCGGGTCACGACCACCGCCTCACCGAGGCGGGCCAATTCGCCCTGCAGCCGGCGGGACTGATCCTCGATCTCGGACGGGTCGTGCGTGGCGCGCAGGTCACGGAAGACCTCTTGCGCATAGCCCACGGCATCATTCCAACTCGGTCCGGCGGCAGTGACCAGCACGTCGAAGCTGCGCTCCAGCCCGGGCTTGAAGTCCAGGTCGATCACGTTGCCCGTTGTGAGCCGGTTGGCGGGGAAGGGTTGGCCGTTACGCAGGCGCAGCCGGTGGTCGCGCTTGAGCGTAATCTCGGCGCGCGGGTCGCCCCGGCGCACGAAGGCCAGCAGGTAGAGCTGGATCAGCGGATAGGGCAGGCCATAGGGTGGATCTGACAGCTTTTCGTAGATACGCCACACGGGGGCTTCGCCCTTGCGTTCAGCGAGCAGATCAGCGATCACGTCCAGAGCGGGCGCCGATTGTGGCGAGAAATGCTCCGGCTGTGCGTCAAGTGACAGGCGCAGGCCGGCGCCGAAGTTGCGTACTGCAGCTTTCTCAGCCGTGCTGGGCATGCGATCAAAATAGCCGTCGAAGACCCGATTGACTTCTGCCGCTCGCAGGTCGCCGCGCAGGCGTTCCCAGTCCAACGGGAGTTGCGGGTAAGCCGCAGCCAACACTGGCTCGATGATCGCCGCGATGCGCCGGTCGTTGCCTGCTGCGCCGAAAGCGTCGCGGGCATTGATCGCCAACGAGTCACGTGTTACCACCTTGCCGTTCTGGTACTGGCGAAGTTGGGTGCGCAGCAGATTGTCCAGGTAGGTCGAGCGCTGGCGCTCCAGCCACGTGCGGACTTCCTCCGAATCTTTGTCCGGTCGCTTGCTCGGCGCGTAATCGTCGCTCATCGCCTGCCAGGCCAGGTAGTCGGCGGCCGCACGCTGGGCTTCATCGCTCAGTATCGCGGGGTACACCACGGCAATGCGAGGATCCTGGAGCGTTTCGGGCTTCAGTGACTCGGCGGCCTCGGCGGTCATGATCACCAGCCGGAAATGCTGGTCATCCTTTGCCAGCGGCATCCCCCAGTCGAGCTGCCAGCGAGAAGCGACGATCACCTGTCCAGCGTAGTCCAGATGCCGGTGCGTCACGCGCTGCGGCTGAGCCTGGTCGGCGGTGAACCCGTTGAACAGACCCGCAGCCCCACGCGTCTCCTGTGTGGTCAGGAACAGCCCTCTCGACCATTCGGCGCTCACCGAATACTCGTTCTTGAGCGCATCGCGGCGGTATTTGTCGAAGATCTTCGTCGGCGGGGTACCACCGCCCACGGGGACAAAGCTGGCCTGCTGACTCTCGAATGGCACCTGGGGCAGTGGTCGCATCTGATCCAACACGTAGGCCACGTTGTCCTCGGCGCGCAGCACGTCCGAAGTTGTCAGCGTTGCCTGAGCCAGGTCTTTCAGCGACATCGGCCGCGGGGTGTCCTGATAGGCCACGTGCCACAGGAACAGCGTGTCCAGAATGTCTTCGGCCAAGCGCATGTCCTCAGGCTCTAAACCCAGGTCCCCCAGCGCCTCGCGCGTATCCTTGTAGATGCCGTGGGCGGCCTTATACACCGGCGCCGACAGGCAGTCCTGCGTCAAGTGTGGGCTGCGCAAGAGATCGGCCACGCGGATCAGGCTGGTACGCGCTAACAGCGCATGGTCGTTCACCGCCTCGTAGAAAATGGCGATGCCTGAGCGCGCGGTCGGCAGCTCACGCGCGGTGATACGCCGCGCAATCTCGAAGCAGCGGGGCTGAAACGGAAACACGTCCCGGAATTCCGTCTCGCGCAGGTTCTTGGCGAACTCGAAATGCCGGCGGTAGTGCTGGTAATGCTCGCTGATCTCCGGCGCGCGGTCATCGTTCAAACCCCGCACCCGGCGCGACACGATCACATCGTAATCACGCTCGTTCTGCGAGGCGAGGAGCGGGATCGGGATGAAGCGATCTCCGCCCTGGCTGCCGCGCAGCTTGGTTGGCATGGCGCTCTGCGATGCCACGACGGTGTAGACGCGCAAGCCAAGATCACGCGGCAGCAGATAAGCCAGCGTCTCCAGCACGTCCTCGTCCTTTGCGCGAGCTTCCTGGCTGGTGTGAGATTTCTCCCAACCTTCGTACTCGTCAATTACCACCAGAATTCCGTCGTAGCGCCCAGGCTTAAGCCCGATCAATTGGCGGTAGATATGAGCCAGCCGTTCCTTCACACTGCCGGCGATGCGCGGTCGCATGGCATTCTGGCTGCAATAGTCGGCGATCAAGCGCGCCAGCGCCGCCGCACCTTCGTAGTCTCGGTACTCGCGGAGCCCTTGCCCGGTCACCCGCCGGACGTACGCTTCCACTGCCTGACGCAACTCCGGCGTGGTATCTCGTTCCAGCCAGGTGATGTAATCTTCGGCGGCCGTGACTTGAATCTGGCCCTCCAACCCCGCTTTGCTCAGCGCCTGTCCGAAGCCCTCCTCGAGGATTACGTCCAGAAGCGTCCGCCCTGCAAACGCATCTGCTTCACCCATGCCCCGCAGAGAGACGATCACCGGAAACAGGCGTACCCCTTCCAACCGCCGACAGTAGTTGCGAATCTCTTCGTCGTGGACCCTATCCCAAAGCCCTTCCTGACCGTTGGCGATCAGCGCCGCTAGCGCAGCCAGGAAGTGCGTCTTGCCCGCGCCGTACTCGGCCTGCACCCAGAAACCCTGGCCGGTCCCTGTGGCCACTGACTCCAGGATCTGTGTGAAGTACTGGCGAATCGTATCGGTGAAGATGTACGACTCCACCATCTCGCGGCCATGGTCCCAGTAGGCCGGGATCAAGGCCAGCGTTGTCTCGGGACGCGGTTTCTGGACGACGAGATCGGCAAGGGGTAAGAGGCTCATGGGTTCATCTCTCCGATGAGGGCATGATCGCTCAACTTCGTCCTCAAATACTCAAAGGTGGCGCTGGGTTCGATCTCAACATAGGCGGGCATGGGGCGTACGGGCCTGAAGTCGGTCTCCCGACGCGACACAACGAAGACGATCAACCGCGTCTCATTGCTTGTTTGGAAGAAGGCATCCAGCGGCACGCGATAGCGTTGCAGTAGCGAATTGCCAGTAACCACAACAACCTGGGGGGCGCCGGGAGCTGGAGCATACTCGCGCAGCCACGTGGCGATACCGGACTGAAGCAGGCGTCGCGCCTCGTCCAGCGCAAACGGCGTCTTGGATAGGACAGTGGTGAGAGCGTACAGGTCGAGTTCAGTGGTCAAGCCGGTGGGAACCATGCCGCGCAAATCCACCAGCTCGCCGTGCCACAGATAGACGTGGCGGTCGAAGAGAGGCGGGACAGGGCGTTCGGCCAGTTGCGCCAGAAGCGCGGCGAACTCCATGCTGTTCATCGCGTACATTCCATGTTCGTTTGTAGTGTGTGCTTTAGCGCACTGAAGTGCGCACTACGAACTCAGCGAACGCAGTCGCAGCGCGCGGCCGAAGTATTCGTTCAGTGTAAAGCGTGTCGTGACCTGTTCAAGCTGATCCACAGTGCTGTACCGCGCCAGCAACCCAGCCGCATGTGCGTCATGGAGGATCGCGCGCACCTCGTCCGGTTGGCGCAATCCCAAGTAGCGCCAGAACGGTTCTGCCAGCAAGTCGGACAGGCGGACGATGCGCGGTGTCGGCGCCAGCCGGGCGTGCAAAAGGATCAAGAGCGCGTCCGTTGGGGTTGGCACTGCGGCGACGGCCCACCCGTTGTCACGGCGCTCAATGAATCCCAGGTTGCGCGTCGTTACGAGCAGACGGTCGTAGGAGTTCTTCTTGTATGCACCGTAGACAGCCGTGACGAAATCGCGAGCAACCACCGTGTCAAAACCTTCGCCTGGCGAGAGCGGCTGGATGACCTCGCTAACAAATCGAGCGACGACCGGCTCGATCTCTAGTACGGTAGCACGAATCAGGTCCAGGAGGAGCTGGTCATCACCGTAAGCCTGCCAGATGAGTGCCAGTAGACTGTCCAGCCTACGGTTCGGGAAGAACCACCGCACGAGCAACGAGGCATAGCGGCGGCGCGTTTCTGGCGAGTTCTGTGGCAAGTCGTCCTGCAGATGCCGATAAAACGCCTCAAAATCGGCAAAGGACATACTGTCCTTGATCGCTTGAATCCCAGCTGCCAGTGGGAAATCCTGTAGGGTTTTCGATTGTGTCATGAGAATGAGTCTATTCCTCGTCCGCTGGCTTTACGCGTATCGCCAGTGCCAGAACGTGTCTTGCGAAGCCTCTTGTTTTCTGGCATCCAAGTTTATCACAATCCTTCCCTTTTGGGAAACTCGCCGATACTTGAGGTGAACTACCGGCTTGCCGTTGGCCTCGGCTTCCGCTGCGCTACGACTTGGGATAATCGAACAGAAGTGCTACAATACGCTTGACGGTAAGCAGCGAAAGGTTAGATTAGTATGGGCATGTTCGATACCATCATCTTCGACCGGCCGATCCCCTGCCCCAAGTGCGGGACGGAGATCCGCTCGGACCAGACCAAGGCCTTCGAGTGCACGCTTGACGACGCGGCAACTGCGGTTGCCGTCGCATCGGCGACTGCCTCGCGCACGCCGAGGAGATCCGCATCGTCCGTGATGAGCTGTTCTGCGGGAAGTGCACGGAGTTCACCGGCACGTACTATTACCTGGCGGTCTATCGCGGTATCCTGGTCGGCATCGAGCAGGAGCGGGAGGCCGCCGAGGCGCTCCTGCGCAGCTTCAACTTCGAGAAGCTGCTCTTGTGGTACCACGACCTCTACAGGAAGCGTGAACGCGCGCGCGGCGAAACCCACCGCGCCGAGATGTTCATGCACAACGTCTGTGAGTGGTTCGAGGGCGGGTACGATAAGCTGGCGCCGGAGGATCGGCGGTCGCTGCGGTTCATCTGGAACCGGGATATCTTGGAGAAGAGCGATACCCCGTTGGCGGCGCTCCATCACTTCCTGGCCGAGCGCCAGGCCGAGGCGAAGGCCCGAGACGATAACGGACAACTCAGCTTGTGGTGAGGGAACATGGCGCGTAGACTGGATCGCATCCTTGTGGTGGACGTCGAGTCTACCTGCTGGGAAGGGAACCCGCCTTCCGGTCAGATGAGCGAGATCCCTGTCCTGAGCGGCAGTCGAAGGAATCGAGATCGGTCTGGGCGTGGTGGACGTGGCCGCGCTCGAACGCGGCGAGCGGCGCAGCATCCTCGTCCGGCCGGCGTGCTCGACGATCAGTGCGTACTGCACGCAGCTCACCACGCTGACCCAGGCGGACGTGGAGGCCGGCATCCCACTGGCCGAGGCGTGCCGGGTGCTGACTGAGGAGTACCAATCCGGCCAGCGACTCTTTGCCAGTTTCGGCGACTATGACCGCCAGCAGTTCGAGCGGAATTGCGCCCGCTGCAGCGGCGCGTTCGGCATCCCCTATCCGTTCGGCCCGACGCACCTCAATGTCAAGAACCTGGCGGCCGTGGCCTATGGCTGGTCGCGCGAGGTGGGCATGAGCGAGGCGCTGCAGCGGGCGGGGCTGCCGCTGGAAGGCGCGCATCACCGGGGCGGCGATGATGCGTGGAATATCGCCGGTCTGTTATAGTATTACCCCGCGACATTTGCGTTGATCGCGAGAATCTTCCTTACCACGAAGACACCAAGACACAAAGCTTTTGAGACCTTCGTGTTTTTGTG
>MNXL01000060.1 GCA_001871755.1 Anaerolineae bacterium CG2_30_64_16 | reverse complement strand
TCGTAGATCGCCAATCGCAAATCGTAGATCGCCAATCGCAAATCGCAAATCGTAGATCGCCAATCGCCAATCGCCAATCGCCAATCGCCAATCGCCAATCGCCAATCGCAAATCGGCAATCGCTCAGTGCGGGATGCGCTGCACCAGCCAACCGAGCCAGCGTTTCCACAACAGCGGCTGCAACTGCTCCCAGTCTGCGGCCGCGGCCGAGAGGGCGGCGGCCGGGGGCTCCTCCCGCCCATACTGCTGGGCCACGAACAGCTCTGTAACGCGGTTGACGGTCGGCTCGGCCTCGGGCAGCGCGTGGCTGAAGGCTGCTGCGTGCTCCAGCAGGGTGTGGCTGGCCGGCCAGGGCACCCGCAGCCGGGCCGCCCACGCCTCTATCCACCCGAACAGCCGGCCGAGCAAGTCCGGGTCCCTCCGGAGGGCCAGTCGCTGCCGGCGTAGCCACAACCACGCACTCGCGGCCAGGATCGCGGCCAGCATCCCCACGATCAGCGCCGTACGGTTGGCTTGCACCCAGCCGCTCAAACCGGGCGGCCGCGTATCACCCAACGGCAGCAAGTCGCCGCGCTCGGGACGCCGGTCGTCCTCTTCCGGGATGTCAGTTGGGTGCCCGTTGTCGTTCAGCGCAGCCGTATCGGTAGATCGGGGCTTGGGCCGCACCAGCAGGGGTTCCGATGCGGTAGGCTCGAACTGAATCCAGCCGTAGGTGGGGAACCACACCTCGACCCAGGCGTGGGCGTTACGTTCCTGCGCCTGATAGATCGGCGGCGCGGTCGGGTCGTCCTCCGGTGGGGGCACTGCCTGCCCCGGTGTGTAGCCGACCACGAGCCGGGTTGGGATGTCCACCGCGCGCAGCATCACGGCCATCGCGCTGGCGTAGTAGTCGCAATAGCCTTCCTTGCGGTCAAACAGGAAATAGTCAACTCCATCCGCCCCAGGCGGTGGCGCCGCGATCTGCAGGTTGTAGGTGTACGCGCGCAGATACGCCTCCACGGCGCTGGCCTTGTCGTAGGGCGTGTCATACGGCGCGGTAATCTCTTGGGCCAGGCTGGCGATGCGTTCGGGCAGGGTGTCGGGCAGCCGCATGTAGCGCCGGATGATCCACGCCGGGTAGACGGCCGGGGCCGTGCGCAACTCTTCGGGCGTGGCCATGCTGACGGCGGCCGCCACCTGGTAGCTGCTGCCGCGAGCCAGGGTCAGCCGGCTGCGTAGTCGCGACACAACCATCTTGCCCGCCTCATCCTCGCCCCGGGGCACCTCGCTGCGGTCCAGGGTGAGCGGCAGACTGACGCGCAACGGCTGGGGTGGCGTGAAGACGACCTCCTGGCGGTCTTCCAGCGGCCGGATGGTGGCGGTGATCTCGCGGGAGACGTAGAAGATCGGCTCGTCCAGCGGCTCGTTGCGCTCCAGCGTGGCCACTTCCTGATCGGTGTTCAGCCAACCCTGGCCGGTGTAGGTGTCGTAGACCGCCGCGCGCCAGTAGGTGCGGAGCGGCGTCTCTGCCTCGAAGATCGGCCGGTCCGTCAAGGCCACCGGGCCGCCGAAGTTCATGCTCTTGCCAAACGCGGCGACCGGAGGTGGGGCCCCGCGATAGTTCAGCGCCCGGTACATGCGCGACCAGGTTTCCTCAACCTTGCTCCACGGCGCCTCGAACGGCCGGAGCAGCTTCTCCAGGTTGCTGCGACTGGCGATGTTCGGCATGGTCCAGGCGAGCGCGATCACGAAGACCGCAAAGATCACTCCGGCCCGCAGGAAATCCAGGTAGATGTCCGGCGCGTAGCGGATCTGGGCGATCTGCCAGCGGGTCTCGTTGCGCGCCAGTTCGACGCGAATCGCCAACAACAGCACGGCCACCAGGTAGAGCAGCAAGTAACCGCTCAGGTCCACTGGCGCGTAGTAGAGGTTGACGAGCAGCGCGACCCCGGCCGGCGTGATTGCGTGGAACATCCGCTGGTGGCGCATCAGGCTCCAGATGGCGAAGTGGCCGATCCACCAGCCCAGGAAGCAGAGCTGCGTCACGAAGATCAGATTGTCGGCGCTGGGGGTCCCGCTGACCAGCGCGGCCAGCCAGGCTACGTTCCGCTGGATCAACTCGGCCACGCTGTCGTGCAGGCCGAGGCTGGTGAAGATCGCCTTGTCCATCAACGTGACAATCCAGGTGATGCTGGCCAGGAAGCTGTAGAAGGTCGGCAGCAAGCCATCCCACCGCGTCAGGGCGAGCAGGAAGCCGAGCAGCGCGCCGCCGAGGGTCGCCGCGCGCACGATCTCCAGGCCATCGCTCCACGTGGCCGCGTTCAATGATTCGGCCATCGCGCCGAGCATGACGAGGGTCAGGATCAGGGTCAGCCAGCCCCCGCCGCGGCCGAGGCGCTCGCCCGGTGTGGATGCAGAAGGCTGCCCCAATTGGGCGGGCAGTGCGCTCACATCTGTGGTCATGATATCCCCATCTCGATAGCAGTTCGGTCAGCGCCAGTGTCCCGGTCATTGTACCGCATGACGCCCCCATGTCAAGGCCGACTGCCCTATCCGTTTTGACGCTGACCTGTGACCGATGTACAATGGCGGTCGCGTTGCGTTCGGCGCACCGGATCGAAGCAGTTTTTCATGCCGGGTGCGGCATACCCAATACCCAATACCCACGAAAAGAGGTGAACCCGCATGGACAAAGCTGGCATCGGCCAGTTGTTGAGGCAATTGGTGGCGATCGACGGCCCGTCCGGCGTAGAGGCTTTGGTGGCGAGCCTGGTGGCGGACCTGGCCAGGGATGTCGCGACCGAGACGCGGGTCGACGCGCTGGGCAACGTGATCGCCCTACGGCGCGGCGCGGCTAACCCGCCGGGACGGATCCTGCTGGCGGCGCACATGGACGAGATCGGCCTGATCGTCACCAGGGTGGAGGATAGCTTTCTCCACGTCCATGAGGTGGGCGGCCTGGACCCGCGGGCGCTGCTGGGCCAGGAAGTGACCGTCTATCCCACCGGCCCCAGGACCGGCCAGACCTTCGAGGTCTCGGAGACCTTGAAGGTCTTCATGGACGGCAAGGGTTTGCCCGGCTACATCGGCGGCCGGCCGCCGCATCTGACCGCGGCGGAGAACCGTGATAGGGTGATCCCGCTGGGCGACCTGCGGGTGGACCTCGGGTTGCCGCGGGCGATCCTGGAGAGCGGCCTGGTGCAGGTCGGGGATCGGGTGGCCGTGCGCGGGCCGTACACGGAGCTGCTCGGTGGCCGCGTGGTCAGCAAAGCGCTGGACAACCGGGCGAGCGTCGCCGCGATGTTGGGCGCTCTGGGTTATCTGGCCGCCATGCAGCACAGTTGGGATGTGTACGCTGTGGCCACCGTCCAGGAGGAGATCGGGCTGCGTGGGGCGATCACCAGCGCGTTCGAGATCGCGCCCGATGTGGCGATCGCCATCGATGTGACCTTCGGCGCGACCCCTGGCTTGAACAGCGCCGAAACGGTGGCGATGGACAAGGGGCCGGCCATCGGCTGGGGTCCGAATTTGCACCCTGGTGTGGTGAGTGCGCTACGCAAGGCCGCCGATGCGCACGAGATCCCGTATGTGATCGAGCCGCTGCCCGGCGATTCTGGCACCGACGCCTGGGCTATCCAGGTGGCGCGGGAAGGGATCCCGACCGGCCTGACCAGCATCCCGATCCGCTATATGCATTCAGCGACGGAGTTAGTCGTCCTGGCCGACATCGACCGGACTGCAAGGCTGTTGGCCACCTTTATCGGCCGGCTGGACGATGCCTTCCTGGCCAGTCTACCGGAGGAGGTGTGATGATGGCCTTGTGTGATCGTTTGGAGCGGCTTTCCAACGCGTTTGGGCCATCGGGCCGCGAACGGGACGTGCGGGCGTTGCTTCGCGCCGGGATCGCCGAACTGGCGGATCGGATCGAGGTGGATGCGCTGGGCAACCTGATCGCGTACAAGACGGGCGCCGACCCGGAGCCGCGGCTGCGGGTGATGCTGTCGGCGCACATGGACGAGGTGGGTTTCATGATCACCGAAATCCAGAAAAGCGGCCTCCTCAAGTTTCAGCCTGTCGGTGGCCTGGACCCCCGGATGTTGCCGGCCAAGCGCCTGGTGATCGGGGATGCCCGGATCCCCGGTGTGATCGGCGCGCCCCCGCCGCACCTGCAATCTGCGAAACAGGCAAGCCAGCCCCCGCGCGGCAGCGGGGGCCAGCCCGTGGAGCTGGACGACCTGGCCATCGACATCGGCGCGGAAAGCGACAAAGAGGCCGAGGCCAAAGTGAAGGTGGGGGACTACGGCGTTTTCGCGACCCAGTTCACCGTGCTCAGCCGGGACTCGAGCTGGCCCACCGTGCGCGGAAAGGCGTTCGATGATCGGGTCGGCTGTGCGATGTTGGTCGCGCTGCTGGCCGAACGCTATCCGGTAGACCTGGTGGTCGTCTTCACCGTTCAGGAGGAGGTCGGCTTGCGCGGAGCGCGGGTGGCGGCCTATCGGGTCGAGCCGGATGCGGCCATCTCGCTCGAGGGCACCATCTGCGACGACTTGCCGCGGCCGCCCGATGTGGATCTCACGCCGGTGACCCGTCTGGGCGCCGGCCCTGCGTTGACCCTGATGGATCGCCGGCTGGTCTCGCACCCTGGTCTGCTCAAGCTGCTGCGGGACACGGCTGAGGCCGAAGGGATCGCCATCCAGTATAAGGCGCCTGGGTTGGGAGGCGCCGATTCCGGCGCTATCCATCTGACGCGGGCCGGGGTGCCCGCCACGGTGGTCGCGGTGCCGTGTCGCTACATTCACAGCCCGGCCAGTATCCTGAACCTCAACGACATGGAGAACAGCGTGCGCCTGATGGCCGCAGCGCTGCGACGGATTGGCCGCGAGCATTTGGAGCGCGCGGGATGAAGGGGAGTCACGTGTTAGAACTGACAAGGCGATTGACCGAGGCGTTCGGCGTCTCGGGCTACGAGGATGAAATTCGCTCGGTGATCCGCGCGGAGATCGCCGGACTGGTAGACGAAGTGCGCGTGGATACGCTGGGCAACCTGGTGGCGTTGCGCCGTGGCGCAGGTGCTGCGGGTCAGCCGGGCAAGCGGGTGATGCTGGCCGCGCACATGGATCAGATCGGCCTGATGGTCACCCACATCGACGAGAAGGGGTATCTGCGGTTTGCCCCGGTCGGCGGCGTATTCGGGCTGGCGTGCTGGGGCAGCCAGGTGCGGTTTGCCGATGGCACCGTGGGTACCGTGGGGCTGGATGGCGGGATCAGCGCCAGAGACAAGCTGCCCACGCTCAACAGCATGTACATCGACGTGGGCGCGACCGAGCGCGCGGGCGTCACGGTGCAGGTGGGGGACGTCGCGGCCTTCTGGCATGCGTTCGCTGGCCAGGGGAGCGCCTGGTTTGCGCCGTCGATGGATGACCGCATCGGGTGCGTGGTGCTCGTGCAACTGTTGCGCGAGCTGGCCGGCCGGGAGATCGCCCACGACGTGTATGCGGTTTTCACGACGCAAGAGGAGATCGGCACGCGCGGCGCCACGACGTCGGCCTATGCGATCGACCCCTACGTGGCGATTGCGCTGGATGTGACTCTGACGGGTGACGGCCCGCACACCAAACCCGCGCTGGAGGTGTACCTGGGCCGCGGGGTGGCGCTCAAGATCATGGACAAGGGCATGATCAGCCACATCGGGCTGAACCAATTGCTCATCGCCGCGGCCGAAGCAGAGGGGATTCCCTACCAGCGCGAAGTGCTCCAGGTGGGCTCTACCGACGCCCGCGCCATGCAGATGGCGCGTTCGGGCATCCCGACGACCGCGCTCTCGGTACCCAGCCGGCATGTCCACACCCCATCGCAGATCGTCGACCGCCGCGACGTCGCGGCCGCAATCGCGTTGCTGGTCGCGTTTCTCGACCGGCCGATCACGGTGTGAGGCTCTCGTGCAACGTTACTTGCAGTACCACGAAATGTAAGCTATAATCCCGTCTGATCAACGACCGAAGCCGACCAGGTGACGACTGGCCGGCTTCACATCCGCTCCTGTCGGTCCTCAAGAACCGGGCTTCGCAGCCTTCATGACGAAGTGCTGTGCCAGCAAGTATAGCACGGCGGTTGGTGCGTCAAATCAAGCCGCGGCCCCAGGAGAGCAGAGGCTGCGGCTTTCCATTTCTCTGCTTTTGTCATGCGAAGGGTATCGATGCCTCACTCTGATCAGGCTATTGCCTCCGGCCACCGCTCACGTCTGCGCCAGCGCTTCGCGGCCGATCCGGCCGCGCTTTCCCATGTCGAGCTGCTGGAGCTGATCCTGACCTTCGCCGTCCCACGGCTGGACGTGGCCCCGCAGGCCGGGGCGCTCTTCGATCGCTTCGGCAGTCCGGCCGGCGTACTGGCGGCATCGTATAGCGAGCTGCTAGAGATCGCGGGCATCGGCGAGCAGACGGCGCTCTTCTTGTAGGCCATTGGGCGGTTCGTCGGCCGCGGCGCGGCCCAGGCAGACCCGCCGCCCGTGCCGGATCAGGATGAGCGTGCTCTGCCCCTGCAGGCGGCCCTCTTCCCTGCGGAAGCCGCGCCATCCCCTGATCAGGACCTGGCGGAAGCTGATGCAGAGCCGGCGCCCGCGACGATCCGCACCTTTGCCGACGACGAGTCCGTCAATTCCCTGGTCTTCCTCCCGCAGGCTGCCCGATTTGCAACGCTGGAGGCCTTCAAGGCCCACTTGAGCGAACGCCTGCCCTATAACTCCGCCTCGACGCGCCGCCGCCGGGCCAACTATATGCTGGCCCGCTTCTACCCTGACGACAAACTGAACACCCCGCTGACGTTCTTTGCGACCCGGTGCGCCTCGCCGGAGGATCTCAAGCCCGCGGTCTTCTATCACCTGCTGACCGCCGAGCCGCTGGCTGCCAGGGTCGCAGAGGAGTTGGTCTGGCCCGCGCTGCCCGTGGGGCGGCTGGGCCGGGAGGATATCCGGGAGTTCGTCTTGCGGTTCCTGCCTGACTTGAGCGCGGCCTCGCTGAAGAAAGTTCTTCATGCGATCTTCAACGCCTACACAATCTTGGGTGTGGGGGCGGAAGACCGGGATGTGCTGCGCTTCCAGGCGCACCCGGGCACGCTGGAAGGTCTGCTGTACGTGCTGACCACCGAGTTCGCCGGGCCGGGCATGTACACGTTCGAGGCGCTGGAGGCCAGCACCCTGCGCCGCTGGCTGCTGTGGGACCGCGACTGGCTGTGCCGGCAGCTCGCCAACCTGGCCGATCTCGGCATCATCAGCAAGGTGAGCGAGATTGACACTGTGCGCCAGTTCACCCTGCCGTTCGACCAGATGACAGCGCTGCGCCGCCACTTCGGTAATCCGCGGCGCGGGACGGTGGCGTTGCGGGAAGGTGGGGAGGCGTGAAGCGCTGGAGCACGAAGGCGCGAAGCACGCGAAGAACACGAAGCGCGAAGTCCACGAAGCGGCAGGTTGCGAACGTGAATGACGGTTGAAGCCATGAAACTGACTGCGACTCAGATCATCAGTGAACTTCGGGCCAGGCTCCAGGTGGACGTGGGCCGGCACTTGTACGGCGTGCTGGGCAGCTATGCCGGGCTGGAGGGCTTCGAGCGCGGCCACCTGGCCGAAGCCCGCGACGTGAACGGCGCGCCTTTCCCCGTGCCGCTCAATCTGAACCGCGCCCTGTTGGACAGCATCGCCGATGACGATCTGCGCGGCCTGATCCGGGACGAGGCCCGGCGGTCGCTGGCGACCCAACGCCGCCTCAACGAGCATCTGACGAACCTCCTGACGGCCCGGTTGGCCGGGGCGCAGTTCCTCTTGTGGGAGTTGTAGGGGGAACGGTTGGGAACACGAAGACGCGAAGGTTCACGAAAAACGCGAAGCGCGAAGGACGCGAAGACCGTCTTCGTGGCGTGCTTCTTCGCGGCCTTCGTGCTTCGTGCGCTTCGCCACCTTCGCGGCTTCGTGATCCCGACACCCCCTGCCCGATAACCTGGGAGCCATCTTATGCCCAACCAGCCTGGCCTGTATCGCCGCAAACCGCTCAACGAGATCACCGCCGTCCCCGACAGCATCATCAGCGTTTACGTGGCGGAGAACCACATCTGGGCCGCGGGCGGGACGAAGGCCGCGCGGGCGGCGCACCAGGTGGAGCGGCGCACCATCGAGGAGTTCCTGATCCAGCCCGTGCGCCCCTCCCTGCGCGACATCCTGCGCCAGGTCACCGCGCCCTACGCGCCGGGGCGCAAGGATACCCCCATCGGCCCAGCCGCCCGGCTGCCCGCTGACGTTGGAGAACGCCGAGGATTGGCTGGCCCGCGCCGACGCGGTCGTCGAACGCGCCCGCGGGACGGTGCGCGCGGGGACGTGGAGGCGGTGGTGATCGAGTTCCGGCGCTTCCTGCTGGATGGGCTGGCGGCCGGCGAGGATGAGCTGCCGGTGATGGAGTTGGAGTAAGCAGCGTCAACGAATGAGTAACGAATAAACGAATCTGCCCTCGCCGCGGCGAACGCGTATTCGTTCATTCGTTGCGTATTCGTTGACGGTGTACTTGTCAACGAATGAGTAACGAATAAACGAATCTATCCGCCGCGGCGAACGCGTATTCGTTCATTCGTTGCGTATTCGTTGACCGGTCATCTCACATGTTATCACCAAGACATGACGGAGGGATGAACATGGCCGAGACATCCGAGACAAAGCCTCAATTGGTAGACGATGGCACCGATGGCCTGACTTACCTGGTCATCGGCCTGGCGATGGCCGTACACACCGACCTGGGGCCAGGGCATCGCGAGTCCACCTATCACAACGCGATGCACCAGCGGCTCCTCGACGCTGGCCTGGACGTCGAACGCGAGCCCGAGCTGCCGATCTATGACGAGAACGGCAACCATATCAACTCCTACTGGCCCGATCACCGCGTCGGTCCGAACCTGCTCGTTGAGTACAAGGCGCACAGATTCCCGCTGACCAACGACGAGATCGCGCAATGCATTGATTACTTCGCCGGCTCGGATTGCAACGTGCTGCTGCTGTTCAACTTCGGCCGGCGCCGCCTGGAGTGGCAGCGACTGTTCCCGCCGAAGGATATTCAGGAGCATCGGCGGAAAAGGGGTCAACGAATCAAAAACGAATAAACGAATCTATCCGCCGTGGCGCCAGCCCATTCGTTGATTCGCTCGGTATTCGTTGACACAGCATCGTGGCCGCGCTGTTCACCAGGCGCAATTTGTGGGCGCTGGCGGCGCTGCTCGACGCGACCAGGAAGACTGGTAACGACAGTCTCCTGTTTGCTTTCCAAAGCAACGTCTTCAGTGGAACGATCCTGCAGCAGTGGCGAGAAGCGGGCGGTGGATTTGCCAAAGGCACCTACTACGTTCCCCAATTTTTCAGCGAACGCGAACAATTGGCATGTCTGGGGCGCAAAGTTGCAGATGTAGTTCAAGGGAAGGCCGAAATCAGTGGTGCTCTGGCTGAACCACAGATCGTAATCTCATAAATGATTTTCCTCCCCCGTAAGTGGGAGAAACTGCGTCATTTGAATCACGCAGGCGGATTGCAGGTGGCTCCTTTACAAATTCACGGTTCGGTGGCATAACTTCTCGAAGCCTACCGGATGGGACAATTACTCCGCACAGGATGCTGCAACCGGCTATGAGGCAGGGAAGTACTTCATTCAGATGTCAGATTATTTTCTGTTCCTGTCAATCTGGTATCTTCTCAATAGTGCCTAACCCCCGAAATTCTTGTTTTTTGTGCAAGGATTTTGGGAGTGGCGGCTGTCGTCTTTTTGGTTCCGACTTGTAAGCGCAGCGGCGTAAGCGCAGCGGCCTTGTCCGGGTTAGGTAGGGGCAGCTCAAGGCGGATCCGTGATTCGCCGCTCGCCCGCCGAGTCACGGACTCGGCTTGAGCAGATTTGTCCCCGCCTTTTTGAGAAGATACACAGGCTGCTAGGCGGCCTGACAATGCGCTACACCTGACCGCTATTTCGCTGCGCTCCATGGCGGCAGGATCGACTATGGCCCAGGTTACTGAGTCTACTTCGCGCAGCGCAGATCGGTTTATGGCTGCGCCAGCCAGACGTCGTAGAGCACCGGGAACCACCCTTGCACGTCGTAGATCAGTCCCTGCATCTGCGCCGACGCCGCGTTCAGGTTGACCACGTCGCGGATCGGGAGAATCCACGCCTGATCCATGACGCGCTGCTGCACCCTGGCATAGCGGGTTGCTCGCTCCGGCCACGCCAGCCTCCGCGCGGCTTCTTCCAACCAGCCGTCCACCTCCGGGTCGCTGACTTTGGCCCAGTTGAACCCGCCCAGGTTGCGGCTGTGGAAGAAGGTGCTCAGCAGATCGGGATCGGTGCCGGAGATGACGAACGGCATCATGTGATGCGTTCCGGCGCGGCCGGCTTCCAACGCGGCTGGATAGGTGAGTGGGTCCAGTTGCAGGTCGATGCCCACGGCCCGCCACTGCGCCTGGAGGATGGTGCCGATCTTGGGCAGCTCGCCCCACGACATCAGGATGCTCTTGAGGGCCAGCGGCTGGCCTTCCCGCTCCAGGATCCCGTCCCCGTTTGCGTCAGTCCAGCCGGCCTCGGCCAACAGGCTCCGGGCCTTGGCGACATCGTAGCCGTAGCTGCCGGCCAGGGCCGCGTCCGCGCCGTGGGTGACCGCGGCCAGCGGACCGGATGCCACCGGCGAGGTCGGGCCGAAGACCGCGCTCACCAGCGCTGCCCGGTCGGTGGCGTGGAGCAACGCCTGGCGCACGCGGAGATCATCCAGCGGCGGTAGAGTCGTGTTCAGGAAGAACTGCACCGACTGGCCCGGCACCGCGACCGGGTAGAGGATGTAGTTGGCCTTGACGGGCGGTTGGGTTGTCTGTTTCGTCGACTTGTCGATCGACGCCGCGTCGCCGGGCGGCAGTTCGCCCATCACGTCTGCCTGGCCTGAAAGCAGCGCGGGGAGGCGGGTTGCCGGGTCGCCGTAGAAGCGGAACTCGATACCGTCCAGATAGGCCGGTCCCTGGTGCGCCCGGATCTCCGGCGCCCAGCGGTAGTCCGGGTTGCGCGCCAGCACCAACGTCTGGCGCTCCTGATAGCTGACGAAGCGGAAGGGGCCGGTGCCAACCTGATGCAACTGATACTGGTCGCCCCACTGATCCAGCGCGGCGGGCGACGCCATCCCCAGATAGACCTGGCTCAGGCCGTCGAGCAGCGGCGCAAAGGGCGCTTTCAGCACGATCTTGACGGTGTAGTCGTCCAGGGCCTCGGCGTGGTCGTACGGCCCAAGCAGGAAGACCGCCTTCTGCGACTTCGTGGCGGGATCCGCGACCCGGTCCAGGTTGCGGACCACGGCCACCGCGTCGAACGGGGCGCCGTCGTGGAAGGTGACGTCTTGCCGCAGCTTGAAGGTATAGGTCAGTCCGTCTGCGCTGACTGACCAGCTTTGGGCCAGGAAGGGGTGGAAGACACCGGCGTGGTCCTGGGCGACCAGCGTGTCATAGACGCTGCTCAGGGCGATGCCGAGCTCGGAGCTGGCGTTGACGTGCGGGTCGATGCCGGAGACCGCCAGGGTCAGACCGTAGTGGAGCGTGCCGCCCGACTGAGGGGCGGCCGTGGCTGCCGCGGCGGTCACCGGCGCGGGCGGGGCGCTGGGTTGGGTCGCGGTGGGCTGGCACGCAGCCAGCCCGATTACGAGCAAGAGAAGGATCAGAAGACCAGAAAGACGCATAGGTTTTTCCTCGAAGCATGATTTTGATGCTGTGTGGGGATCATAGCACAACCGTCTCGAAAGTAGTAGTCTCGCTACCCAACAATTCCACAGGTACGTTGGAGGGGCGAGGCTTTCCGACACGAATCTGCCGTCACGACCGACGCTTTCTCCGCAGGCAGTCTTCCCGTTTCGGCCGGCTGGCCTGGGAATGCTTCGCCCCTACTTTTTGACACCCATGGCGCGCTCAGCTATACTGCCCGGCATGTCTTTCTTCCGCTTTCTGTCGGCCGGTGCGCGCTGTGGGCTGCTGGTGCTGCTCTGGCTGAGCGTTTCGCCGGTCGCGCCGGTCGTCGCACAACACGGCTGTGACCCCGGCAACCTGATCCCCAACTGCAACTTCGATACGTTCTACGACAGCCCGCCGCGCCAGTTGCCGCAGGACTGGTGGCCCTTTGTCCTCGCCGGTGACTTGACCTACCAACAACACACCGACACCTACTGGGGCGCGCCCAGCCTGGCGATGTGGTCGGACGGGGGCACGTTCGTGGCCGGCATCTACACGCAAGTCGGCGGCGTGCAGCCCGGCGTGGCGTACCGAGCGTCCATGGGGTGGGGTGCGCCCACCGAGCCGGACGCGTTCGGCCGGCGTTTGGGCATCGACCCGACCGGTGGCGTCGATCCCAATGCGCCTACGGTGGTCTGGGGGCCGATGCATCGGGGCGCGGGCGCATTGATGAACAAGCAGTCGCCGGGCGCCAACCTCGACGTCAGTGCGGTGGCACAGGCGCCCACGGTGACCGTGTTCGTCTACGTCGATCACAACTACTCGACCGGCATCAATCAGATCTTCATCGACGCGGTGAGCCTGTTCGTGGACCCGGTGCAGCCCGCCCCTACGCCCGTCCTGCCGACTGCGACCCCTGTGCCCCTGCACCCGATGGCGACGGCGACAGCGACGGCGATAGCGACGGCGCTAGCCGCGCCCACAGCCACACCCCAACCGACGGCCACCCCCACGGCGACCGCCACCCCCACGACCACCGCGACCCCGACCGCGACCCACACCCCGACCGTGACCCCAACCCCGACGCAGACCCTCACGCCCACCGCCACGGCCACCTCGACCCTGCCGCCGCGACCGACCGCGACCCCCGCCGTTCGTCAGGCGCCCGACGCCGCAGGCGCCGCGCCCCCACGCTCGCTACTGTGGGGTGGGTTGGGAGCGTTGGGAACCGCGGGGCTGCTGGCCGTAGTTCTGGCGCTGACGCGACACCGGTGAGGGGGCAAGGGGCAATCGCAAATCGCAAGTCGCAGATCGCAGATCGCAGATCGCAAATCGGAAATCGCAAGTCGCAAATCGCGAATCGCGAATCGCAAGTCGCAAGTCGCGAATCACAAATCCGCACCGGCCAACTCGGCTGCGCGCTGCGCCATCGCCTGCCGGCCTGCGAACTGGCGACGTTTTTTATCGGTGATCCAGCCTAGCGATGCGTCGTCTTGCGCGATTTTTCTGGCAAACACCAGGTAGCTGCTGTGGGCGATCATGCGGTCCTCAGGGCGCAGGCGCTCTGGCACCGGCTTGTAGGCGCGCAGTAGCAGTTCCTCCACCGTGATGTCGCCGAACGGCCGCGCGGCCAACCCCTCCAGCAGGTGGCTGACCTGGTTCGTGGTGGGCACCAGCGCGCCGAAGAACCCGCTGCACTTCATGACCTCCCAGGCCTGATCCAGGAAAAGCCACGGCTCTCGCACGTCCAGGAAACACGCATCCACGTCTTGCTGGTGAAACCCCCCACTGATCTCCTCGTTGTAAAGCGTCACGTAAGGCAGCACATCCAGCTCGGTCAGATTGTGCTGCGCGGTGGCGAAGGTGTCGGAACGCGCCTCGTAGCTGTACACGTGGCCCGTGGGCATGACCGCACGCGCCAGTACGAACGTGAGGCCGCCGCTGCCGGCGCCGGCCTCGACCACTGTGCGGCCCGGATACAAGTTCAGGCGCATGACGATTTGCGCGGCATCCTTGCCGTAGATGATCTGCGTCGTGCGGGGTAGCTTGTGGAGCAGGTCGTTGGTGGATGGTTCCAGCACCAGATAAGCGTAACCGTGCTGCGTGGTCACGGTGCGGCCGAGCGGCCGGTCGATCAGGTCGGCGTGGGCGATGGACCCGCGATGCGAGAACCACTCGCCACCCTCCTGGAGCCGGATCAGATAGTGTTTGCGATCCGGGCTCACCAACAGGACCAAATCTCCCACTTTGGCAACAGACATGTAGACGCCTCTTCCGGGTGTCCTTGCAGGGCGCACCCCGTATAGTGGATCCTAACCCGGACAAGCCGGAACCCAAAAGACGACAGCCGCCACTCCCAAAATCCTTGCACAAAAAACAAGAATTTCGGGGGTTAGGCACCATTATACGTGCGAGGGGCCGGTTTTGCAATCTGTGGCGAGGTGGCTGTGAGGGGTTGCTGCACGCACTCCCCAGTTCCCAGAACATCGCGGAATTCCAGCAGTGGATTGCCTGCGCTGGCCGTAACAGTTCGCCGTATGTTGCGTCTACGATAGTAGCTTTACTTGATAGGATTTTGCGCCCGAGTTGATGTGTCTGCGACAGTAGTCCGATTGGCCTATGGACAGAAGCTGGTGGTCCAGCTATCATGAAGACGGCCGCGAGCCCCGGAGTTGGCGCGGCTGAAGGGAAGACTCGTCATGGCGAACAAAGCTCACAAAGTCTTGTACATCGAAGATCAATCCGACATGATCGACCTTGTACGGTTGACGCTGCGGCAGATGGGCTGTGATGTCTACGGCGCGACTGATGGTATTCAGGGCTTGAGCATGATGCGGGATCTCCAGCCGGACCTGGTGCTGCTCGATCTGATGTTGCCTGGGTCGGATGGCTGGCAGGTACGCAACGCCATGCAGGCTGATGCGCAGCTCAAAACACTGCCTGTGATCCTGGTGACGGCCAGGGTTCAAGAAGGAAACCCGGCCGGCAACCGCCAATTGCCGCAGGCCGACGCCTACATCACCAAACCGTTTAGCCTGACGGAGATGCGCACCACTGTGAAATCGTTCTTGAGCGAGCATTGATTGCGGGACGGGAGATCCGATCCGGCGCCCGACGTTGTTCCAAACGCCTCAGCACACAAGCTGGGGCGTTTCCGCGTCTATTCCAGGAAGCGAGGAAGCTTCGGAAATCCGGCGCTCTGGCAGGGGTGCTCTTTGAGTCTTTGCGCCTGTGCAATTCTGCGCTAGAATAGGTGTGAGCGCGGCATGTGTTCGACACAAGCCGAAACGCGCGTCGCGGTGAGCCTTTTTGGTATCTTCTCAGTTTTTCGGGGAATCGCTCGCTGTGGCCGGTCTCCTGACCGAGCCA
>MNXL01000177.1 GCA_001871755.1 Anaerolineae bacterium CG2_30_64_16 | reverse complement strand
CCCCGAAGAATTGAGAAGATACGTTTTTTCACCGTGTCACCATGTCACCGTGTCACCGTGTCAAGATAGGCAGGAGAGCCGTGTAATGCCAACTATTGTAGGTGTCGCGTTCAAACCAGTGACCAAGGTTTACTACTTCGACCCGACCGGCATCGAGGATCTGCAGGCAGGTGAGCGAGTAATCGTCGAGACCTCGCGCGGCAGGGCGATGGGTGAGGTGGTGCTTGCGCCGTGCGAAGTGCCTCCAGCGGAGATCAGCGGAGTGCTGAAACCGGTGGTGCGCCGGGCGACCGCCTGGGACATGGTGCAGAGCGACCAGATGGCCCACAAAGAGGCCGAGACTTTGGACGTTTGCCGCGAGAAAGCCGCTGCCCTCCGGCTCGACATGAAGGTCGTCAAGGCCGAGTACGCATTCGACGGCAGCAGCGTCGTGGTCTACTTCACCGCGGAACAGCGGATCGATTTCCGCAACCTGGTGCACGAGCTGGCCCAAACGTTGCGCACGCGAGTGGAGATGCGCCAGGTGGGAGTGCGGGACGAAGCGAAGTTCTTGGGCGGGCTGGGGCGCTGCGGCCGCGAGTTCTGCTGCGCATCGTGGCTGCGCGAGTTCACGCCGGTCTCGATCAAAATGGCCAAACAGCAGGATCTGCCCCTCAACACATCTGAGGTTTCTGGCGTGTGCGGCCGGCTGCTCTGCTGTCTGAGCTACGAGAATGACTTCTATGCCGAAGCCCGCCGCCAGATGCCGCGCATCAACAGCACGCTGGTGACCCCAGAGGGGCCGGGCAAGGTCAAGCAGGTGCACGTGCTGCGCAACTCAGTCACCGTCAAGGTAGACGGTCCAAACGACACCACACAGTACATCGAGGTGCCGCTGGAGACGCCATTGGAAGATCTACCCCTGGCCGCGGCCGAGAGCAAGCCCGCGCCCACCCCAGAACAAACCGCCAGGAGACCGGCACGCCGATCGGCGCGCGCCAGAGGGGACAAACGAGGTGAGGCGCCCGATTCAGGCAAGGGGGGAGCGAAAGAGGCAGAAACAATCCAGGATCAGGAATCGCGACCCAGTCGTCAGCGTCACCTACGCCGCCGCAGGCGCTGACTCATTGCACCTGGTCACCCACCGCATGGGCGGCCCTGGCACGGCCACGCTACGCCACGACCGCCTCAACGGCCACACTCGCGGATGGTGGCGGGGCGTTGCGCGGCTCGATGACGAGCTTGACGGCCGTCCGTTCTTGACCTTCGATGTCGACCTCGACGAATTCCGGGATGCAGACGATGTGAATGCCATCCAGCGCCAGGTAGGTCCTTGCGATCGCCACGGCCTTGACCGCCTGGTTGACCGCGCTGGCGCCAATGGCCTGTACCTCAGCGTAACGATAATCGCGCATTACCCCAGCGATAGCGCCGGCAACCGCTGTAGATCGAGAGTGGGCCGAGACCTTGATGACGTCCATGGAATGCCTCCTGACAGCGAGATGCCTGAAAGTGAATGGGCTAGAGAGCCAGGGTTGTCTCGATGACGGCTCACACGTTCAACATAGATTCTACATCATTTCAAAGCGAAAATCAAGAGGCGCGCAAACAAGATGGCAACCGCCAGGCAGCGAAGACGGAATTTGGGGAAAACGAGCGTCGTGCGGCGGGCCTGGCGGCGCGCTTGCTGCTGATCTGGATCCTGTTGGCGCTGGCTGGATGCGCGGCTGGCGTACCCCAACCTTCAACTACCACACCGCAACCACCGACCCCGACTCCGTCAGCCGGCGAGCCGCCGGTCACTGCATCCATCGCCCCCAATGCCACGGCAACAGCGCCCGCGCCCAACCCTAACGCGGCAGCGGCGACCACCCCAGCCGACCGGCCTACCCCGCAGCCGTCACCTGCGACCGGCAGCCCAACCGAGACCCCAGATCCGTGCAGCGCCCTGCCCACGCAGGGTGACGCCCCCGCCTACCGCCTGCAAGCCGTGGCCGAACTAAGCGCCCACCGCTTGCGCGTCTACCAGCAAGTCACCTTAACCGATCCGACCCGGCTGGCCACAGGCGAAATCCGCTTCAACGTGCTCGCTAACCATGCGGCCGGCGTCTTCACGTTGATGGGTGTCCGGCTGGCCGGGGATCACACCCCGCTGACGGCCACCCTGACCGACACGACCTTGCGCGTCGAGCTGCCGGCCGCGTTGCGAGACGCGACCACAGCCACCCTGTGTTTGGACTTCACGTTGAATCTGTCACCGGCCGCCGACACCGGCGGCATCACGGCCGCGCACGCGCTGGGCTGGTCCGACCTGGGCGACGTGGCGGGCGCCTGGTACCCGCTCCTGGCCCCCTACGCCGCCGGCACAGGGTGGATCCTGACGCCCTATCACCCGGTGGGTGACCCGCTCGTGGCCGAGGCCGCCGACTATGCAGTGACCGTAACCGCGCCGGCCGGCTACGCAGTGATCGGCGCCGGATTGCAAAGCGCGCAGGCCGGAGTGTGGGAGTTCCGGTTGCCGGCAACCCGGGCCTTTGCGTTCGTGGTCACCGACCGGCTGGTCGTTACCCAGGCCGACGTGGACGGCATTCCGGTGCGGATCTATCACCTGCCGGAGCACCAGGCCGCCGCGCAAGACGCCCTCACCGCGGCCGGCGAAGCCCTGCCGCTGTTCGTCAGGACCTTCGGCGCCTACCCTTACGCCGACCTGACCATCGTCGAGGCGGTTCAGTTCGGCGGCATGGAGTATAGCGGGCTGATCACCTTCAGCAGCCAGTGGTTCGCCGACTACCGGTCGCCGGCCGAAGGCGAAGAATTCGGCGCGGATTTCCTGATCCGCTTCGTGGTCCACGAGATCGGCCACCAGTGGTGGTACGCCGCGGTGGGCAATAACCAGGCCACCGAGCCGTGGCTGGATGAGGCGTTGGCTCGCTTCGGCGAATGGCTTTACTATGCGCAGCTTCATCCGGCGCACCTGGCCTGGTGGGAAGCCCCGTCGGCCGGCATGGCCACCGTGCCGCTCGACCAGCCGATCTACAATTTCCAGGATACGACCAGCTACGTCCAGGCTGTCTACGTCAGCGGCACACGCTTCCTGCTGGCCGTGCGCGACCGGATGGGGGAAGCCGCGTTCACCGCGTTCCTGCGCGATTACTATCGGCAACACCGTGGCCGGCTCGTCAGCGGCGCGGAATTCCTGGCGACCCTGCGAGCGCATGCCGGCCCGGCGCTCGACGACTTGCTGCCGGCCTATTTTGGCTCGTTGCGCTAAACATAATGAGTAATGAGAAACCAGTAAGTTGATTCATTACTCGTTACTCATCACCGACAATTGACTGTGAAAGAAGGAAATCTGCCCACGTGCGAGTCGTCATGGTGTCCAAGGCGCTGGTGGTGGGCGCGTATCAGCGCAAACTGGAAGAGTTGGCCTGCCTGCCGGGCGTGGCGCTTACCGCGATCGTGCCAGCCGGCTGGCGCGATAGCCGCGGCGCGCTCACCCTGGATCGCGCCCACACGACCGGCTACGATCTGCTCGTCGCGCCGCTGGCATTCAACGGACAGTTTCACCTGCACTTCTATCCCACGCTGGGTCGGTTGTTGCGCCGACTGCGACCAGACGTGCTGCACGTGGACGAAGAGCCGTATAACCTGGCCACCTGGCACGCGCTTCGCCTGGGCCAGGCGGTCGGCGCGCGCGGCCTCTTCTTCACCTGGCAGAATCTGAACCGCCGCTATCCCTGGCCGTTTCGGCACTTCGAGACCACGAACTACCGCCGCGCCGCGTGCGCCATCGCCGGCAACCAGGACGCGGTGGGCGTGCTGCGCGTCAAGGGCTACCGGGGGCCGGTAGTCGTCATCCCCCAGTTCGGCGTGGACCCGGACATCTTCGCGCCCGCTCCGGCGCCCGCCGCCAGCGCCGACGATCACACGTTCACGGTCGGCTACGCGGGCGGGCTGGCGCCGGAAAAAGGGGTGGACCTGCTCCTGGCCGCGTGCGCCGGCTGGCCGGCCGGGCGTTGGGCACTGCAAATCGCGGGGGAGGGTCCCGAACGTGCGCACCTGGGTAAGCTTGCCGCGCAACTGGGCATCGCCGACCGCGTGCAGTTCCTGGGCTACCGGCCGTCTACTGCGCTGCCCGCCATCTACCGCGGCTGGGATGTGTTGGTCCTGCCCTCGCGCAGCCGGCCCAACTGGGTGGAGCAGTTCGGCCGCGTGCTGATCGAGGCGATGGCGTGCGGCGTTCCCGTCATCGGCGCGGCCACCGGCGAAATCCCCAACGTGATCGGGGACGCGGGGCTGACCTTCCCGGAGGGGGACATCGCCGCCTTGCGCGCCGCGCTGGCAGCACTGGCCGCCAACCCGACCCGCCGCGCCGCGCTGGCAGAGCAAGGGCGCGCCCGCGTGCTGGCGCACTTCACCCAGGCGCAGATCGCCGCCGCCACCTATCGGGTATACCGGCAGATGTTGACCGCATAGACCCCTCGGGTTTTCCAGGTTCAACCGGTCGTGTGCGCCATAGGCCAGGCGCCATATGAGCAGCAAGATCGGCCCACGTCACAAAACCCGAAGGGTCTGGCGTAACTTACTACACCAAAACATGATTATCAAAAATTCATACTCTGTGCTATGATGGCGCGCGTGTCAAACCTATCGCATTCTGTTCGCTGCGTCGGGCTGAACGCGCATCTGCTCTCGCTCACCCAGACCTACCGCGGCGCCGGTATCAACGGGTATATCTACCAGTTGCTGGAGCATCTGCCGGCGGCAGACGCGGCACTGCATTACACGGCATACCTGCACAGCGCCGCGTTTTCACCGCCGCCGGGGATGTCGATGTGCCGGTCGCGGTGGGACACGCGCAGCCCGTGGCGACGGATCGTCTGGGAACAAACGCGCCTGGCGGGTTATTCGCGGCATCTGGATCTGCTGCACGGCCTGGCCTTTGCGACTCCGCTCGCGGCAGCCTGTCCGACTGTCGTCACCGTACACGACTTGAGCTTTCTCCGCTACCCGGACGCGTTTCGACCGTTCAATCGGCTCTATTTGAGTCTGGCGACCAAACTCTCGACCCGCCGCGCGGCCCGGGTGATCGCGGTCTCGGAAAGCACGCGGCAGGACGTGATCAGGCTCTGCGGGGCGCCCCCGGAGCGCGTCATCGTCGTGCCGAACGGCGTCACCGCCGATTTCCGGCCGGCCGATCCCGTGGCCGTTGCCGCCTTTCGCCGGCATCAGGGGCTGCCGCCGCGGTTCATTCTGTTTCTCGGCACGCTGGAACCGCGCAAGAATCTGGTGCGGCTGATCGACGCGTACGCCCAGTGGCGCCGCGCTTCCGATGGCGTCGTCAAGCTATTGATCGCCGGCGGCCAGGGCTGGTTCTATGAAAGGATCTTTCAGCGCGTGAACGAACTTGGCTTGACGGATGACGTGCTCTTCCCGGGGTTTGTACCGGGAGCAGAGCTGCCGTGGTTCTATCGAGCCGCGGAGTTGTTCGTCTACCCTTCGCGGTTTGAAGGGTTCGGACTGCCGGTGTTGGAGGCGATGGCCTGCGGCACACCCACCATCACATCCACCGCGGCCGCGCTGCGGGAGGTGGCCGGAGACGCCGCGCTGCTGGTAGATCCAGAGGACACCGCGGGATGGGCCGCAGCCATCGGCCACGTGCTGAGTGACCCCATCCTGGCAGCCCGGTTACGCGACGCGGGACCCCGGCGGGCCGCCAACTTCTCGTGGCCGCGGACGGCCGCGGTCACGGTCGACGTGTACCGGGCTGTGCTCACGGGGCAGGAGGTCGGGCGTGAAGCGTGACGTCCGGCAATGGATGCCCTGGATGACGCTGGTGATCGACGCGTTGCTGATCAACCTGGCGTTCCGCATCGCGTATTGGCTGCGCTACGACCTGCAACTTTTCCGCTCGGTCGACCCCGCCAACAACGTGCCGTACAGCGTCTATCTGCCGCTGGTTGCGCTATTGACCCTCCTCCTGCTCGTGACCAGCCGGCGTGAGGGGGCCTACGACCTCAAACGGGGCCGGACCCTCTTCGATGACTTCTACGGCATCGTCAACGCGACGACCACCGCCATCATGCTCATGGTGGTGTTGGTCTTCTTCTACCGGCGCCTCTTCTACTCCCGCATCATCTTCATCTACGCGGGCATCATGATCGTCATCCTGCTGTGGCTGGCCCGCTCGGTGCGCGCGGTGATCCTGGCGCGCCTGCGGCAGGCCGGCCAGGGGGTCGACCGCGTCCTGATCGTCGGCGCGGGTGAAACGGGCCGCGCGGTCATGCGCAACATGGTGGCACAGCCGGAGCTGGGGTATCAAGTGATGGGATTTCTAGACGACGATCCCATCAAGGGCAGTACCGACATGGGACCGTTCAAGGCCTGGGGACCCCTCGAAAACCTGCCGGAGATCTTGACATCTCAGGCCATCGACCAGGTGATCATCACCCTGCCCTGGCAGTACCACCGCAAGACCGTGCGCCTGGTGTTGGAGTCAGAGCGGGCCGGCGTGCGGGCGCGCGTTGTGCCCGACCTGTTCCAGCTCAGCCTGGGCGGGGTGGACGCCGAGTCGATCAACGGCATCCCGCTCATCAGCATCAAGCAGACCAGCCTGACCGGGTTCAACCTGGCGGCAAAGCGAACCTTCGATCTGATGTTGTCCATCCTGTGCGTCGTGCTGGCCGCGCCGCTCCTGCTGTTGATCGCCCTGGCGATCCGGTTCGATTCGCCCGGGCCGGTGCTCTTTCGACAACCACGCGCGGGCCGCCACGGCAAGCCCTTCACCGTCTACAAGTTCCGTTCCATGCGCGTCGGCGCAGAAGAGGAATTAGAAAAGCTGCGCGATCTCAATGAGGCGGCCGGGCCGATGTTCAAGATCCGGGATGACCCGCGACGCACGCGCATGGGACGCTTCCTTCGAGAAATCAGCCTGGACGAGTTACCCCAGATCATCAACGTGCTGCGTGGCGAGATGAGCTGGGTCGGCCCGCGGCCGGCGCTGTTGAACGAGGTTGCGCAATACCAGGACTGGCATCGCAAGCGGCTGGACGTCTTGCCTGGGCTCACCGGTTTGTGGCAAGTCAGCGGCCGGAGCGATCTCAGCTTCGACGAGATGGTGATGCTCGATATCTACTACGCCGAGAATTGGTCTATGGCGTTGGACTTGCGCATCCTGCTGCGCACCGTGCCCCAAGTGATTTTCGGCGACGGGGCTTATTAACGTTTTCTTAACGTAAAGATGCGCTGGGGCCGCCGTTCGACGAGCTCGGGAGAGCCGCTCACGATGAGGTCTCCTGACCGTGCCCCCCTTGTGTCTCAGTGGTTGTTCACACTCACCGTCTTTCACAAATCCCGGAGGGACTGAACGTGCTTTCGCTCTCCCCCGCAGACAACCAGGCGCTGGCGCAACTGGCCACGGACCTGGTGCGCACTCCCAGCCTGTCCGGTGACGAAGCCGCGGTGGCCGCGGCGCTCACCGGAGCGATGCGCGCTGTGGGCTTCCACGAGGTGTGGACCGACCGCATCGGCAACGTGATCGGCCGCTACGGCGCCGGCCGCGGGCCCCGGCTGCTCTATGACGGGCACATGGACACCATCGACATCGGCGACCCGGGCGCGTGGACGGTCGATCCTTTCGGCGGGGTCGTGGCGGACGACATTCTCTACGGCCGCGGCGCGGCCGACATGAAGGCCGCGCTGGCCGCGATGATCTACGGGGTGAAGCTGCTGGCCGACGCTGATGTCCGGCTGGGCGGCGACCTGTTCGTCGCGTTCACCGTTCAGGAGGAGCCGTGCGAGGGGATGGCCGCGCGCGTCCTGATCGAAGAGGAGGGGCTCCAGCCCGACTACGTGGTACTGGGCGAGCCCACCAACCTGGGGGTTTACCTGGGCCAGCGCGGCCGGGTGGAGCTGCAAATCACCACGTACGGCCGGGCCCACCACGCTGCTTCGCCGCAGGGCGGCGTCAACGCCATCTACGCCGCGGCCAGACTGGTCTTCGGCATCGAGCTGCTGGCCCCCGCTGCCGCGCGGGGGCTGGCGCCCCAACTGCTAACGGACCCGACCCTGGGAGCTGGATCGGTGGCCGTCACCCACATCGCCAGCACGGCCGGCAGCCGCAACGTGACCCCCGATCGGTGCACCATGACGGTCGATCGCCGGCTGACGCTGGGAGAAACCGAAGCGCGCGCGATCGCCGAGATCCAACAGATCGTCAAACGGGAAGGCGTACGCGCCGACGTGGTCACGGCCGACTACCAGATGACCAGCTACAACGGCTACGTCACCCAGGGTCACAAGTACTATCCCCCCTGGTTGATGCCCGAAGATGCCCCCCTGGTGCGCCGGGCGGTGCGCGCGGTGGAGCGCTCCCTGGGTTTTCACCCGCGGCTGGGAGTGTGGTCTTTCTCCACTGACGGCGCCTACACGATGGGCGAAGCCGGCATCCCGACCATCGGCTTCGGGCCGGGTGAAGAAAGTTATGCCCACGCGGCAGACGAGCAGATTCGCCTGGCCGACGTGGCGACCGCGGCGCGCGCCTACGCGCAGTTGGCCGTGGAGCTGTTGGCATAGCCGTGACAGGGGAGGCGCTTCCAAACCGGATGCCACGCGTCGCCGTCCTCATGGCAGACAGCGGCGGCGGCCATCGGAGCGCCGCCATCAGCCTGGTCGAAGCCCTGGAAGGCGCTGCACACGGTCTCTTCGTCAACCTGCTCGATGAGTACGCGCCCTTCCCCTTCAACCGGCTGTCGGGCCTCTATGGCCCCCTGGTCAATCGTGCGCCGCGGCTCTATCACGCGATCTATCAGGCCTCGGCCTCGCGGCGACGCATCGCGTTTTTGGAAGCTGCCGCCTATCCGTGGGTTCAGAGCCGGATCGCCGCAGCTCTCGCCGCCGAGCAACCCGATCTGGTCATCAGTGTTCATCCCATCCAAAACAGCATCCCCTTGCGCAGCTTACGCAGCGCCGGCAGCCGCGCGCCGTTCATCACGGTGGTGACCGATCCGGTCACGCCGCCAGCCGCGTGGTTCTGCCCCGGCGTTGATCTGTGTGTGGTCGCCACGGACGCGGCGCGGCGGGTCGCGCTGGCCGCCGGCATGGACCCGGCGCGCGTCGAGGTGATCGGGCTGCCGGTGCGCCGGGCCTTTGCGGCCGTTCGCGGCCGGCCCAAGCCCGCTGCTCGCGCCGCCCTGGGCCTCGCCCCGGAACGACCCCTCGTGCTGTTGACGGGCGGCGGCGCCGGCATCGGCCGGCTGCCGAACCTGGCCCGCACGATCGCCCGGCGACTGGCCCAGGCGCAAATCCCCGCGCAAATGGTCATCATCGCCGGGCACAACCAGCCTTTGCAGCAACACCTGCAGGCTGAACCCTGGCCACTGCCGGTCACCGTGTTGGGTTTCGTGGATGCGATGGCGGATTGGCTGAGCGCCGCCGACCTGCTGATCACCAAAGCGGGGCCGGGCACCCTGGCGGAGGCCGCCTGCGTCGGCGTGCCGGTCCTCGTCACCGGGTTCATTCCGGGGCAGGAAACCGGCAACGTGACCTGGGTCGAGAGCAGTGGGATGGGCCTCTTCGCCGACCAACCCGAACAAGCCGCCGCGCTGGTGGCGGAGTGGTTCACCCCCGGCAACCCAACCCTGGCCCGCCTGGCGGCCCATGCCGCGGCCGCCGCGCAGCCCGCGGCGGCCGAGCGGATCGTGCGCGCCGCGCTCGACCTCCTGGCAGACAGGCCGACACTGTAACCCACGCGGCTCTGCCGGCATCTATACTGAGCGCGTGTCAGTTTTCGGGCCTTCGCTCAGTCACACCCGCGCACGCGGGACGTCATTCCCGCGCACGCGGGAACCAGGCTGCTGGATTCCCGCTTTCGCGGAAATGACGCGCGTTGAAATTTCAGCACAGGACATACTCGAAGGGAGAACAACCATGACCAACGCCACCCTCACCTGGATCGAGGACATGCAGTTTGTAGCCCAGGGCGACTCGGGCCACGCTATCCTGATGGACGCGGGCGAATCCGTAGGTGGCCACGACACCGCGGCCCGGCCCATGGAAGTGTTTTTAATGGGGCTGCTAGGCTGCACCGCGATGGATGTCATCAGCATCCTCAAGAAGAAGCGCCAGCCGGTCCAGGACTTCAAGATCTTTGCCACGGGCGAACGCGCGGAGGAACACCCGCACGCCTACAAGAAAATCCACCTGGAGTATGTCGCGTACGGCGATGTGGACCCCGCCGCGCTGGCCCGCTCTATCCAGCTCTCGGAAGAGAAATACTGCGGAGCGACGGCAACCGTGCGCGGTGTCGCGGAGATCACCAGCAGCTATCGCGTCGAGAAAGCCGCCTGAGATGGGCAAAGGCAGAATGCATCCCATACTGCCCCAGCCGGCGGCTGCGCGCGGAGGGGGAGGCAGGCGACCCTCCGCGTTCTTCTGGGTGCTGGTGGCGCTGAGCATCCTCACCCTGACCCTCGGCGTCTGGCAATGGCTGGCGGAGCGCCGAACGTTGGCGGCGCAATCCAGACCGGCCGCGGCCGAGCGCGCCCCCGACTTTCACCTGGTGGCCGCCGACGGGACCAGCCTGAGCCTGGCCGATCTGCGCGGGCAGGTCGTGTTGCTCAATTTCTGGGCCACCTGGTGCCCGCCGTGCAAGGCCGAGATGCCCGACCTGGCTGCGTTGTACCGGGACTATGGCACGGAACACGCTTTCACCATCGTGGGGATCAACGTCCAGGAAGGTCAGGCCAACGTGCAGGCGTTCGCCGACCAGAACGCCATCCCCTTCCCGCTACTTCTGGACCCGGACGGCGCGGTATCGGGCAAGGCTTACCCGATCCGGTCACTGCCGACATCCATGATCATCGATCGCGATGGCTACGTGCGCAACATGTGGACCGGCCAGATCCCCAAGGCCGCCATGTTGGCACGTTTGCAGCAGGTGTGGTGACTGTTCTCTTGCTCTGCCACGCGGCCCCTCACGGTTCGGGTGGCAGATAGTCCAGGGGATTCTGCGGCACGCCCCCGATGCGGATCTCGAAGTGGACGTGCGGGCCGGTGGAATTGCCTGTGCTCCCCACTTCGCCGACCAGCTCCCCGCGGGCGACTCGCTGACCCGGGGTGACCCAGGCGCCCTTGAGGTGGCCGTAGTAGGTCCGGCTGCCGTCGTCGTGTTTCAGGATCACCAGGTAACCGTAGCCCACCTGAGACCACGCCGCCGACACGCACACCCCCGCCCGGCTGGCATACACCTTCGCACCATACGGCGCACCCAAATCGACCGCGCGATGGCGAGCCGAGTAGGGCTGCGTGACGTAGCCCCGGATCGGCCAGGCGTAGACATAGCCTGGGGCGGGGTCGGGCGGGGCCAACGAAACATCGCGCTGGCCATGAGGGATCACCAGTTCGGCGCCGGGTGTGGGCGCCTCACCCGGCCGCAGGTTGTTGAGCGGATAGTTGCTGATATCTTCGGGCGCCACACCCCAGCGGGCGGCCAGCCGTTCCAACGTGTCCCCAGCCTTCACGGTCACGTAGGCGCCGCGCACCGGCAAGATCAGCGCCTCCTGGTCCACGGACAACAGATCGGGGTTGCGGACCAGCTCGGGGTTGGACCAGCGCAGCGTCTCCACGTCGAGATCGAACTGGGCCGCAATGCTCCACAGCGTATCGCCCGATTGCACCACGTAGGTGAAGATCTGGGTGCGAGTGGAGGCAGAGTAGATCTCTCCACCTTCTTCGCTGTTCTGCCAGGCATCCTGTTCTGCCGGCCCAACAGGCGAGGCCAGCGCAACCGGCGTCAGCACGTTGGTCAGGAACAAGGTCAGGACCAACAGGCTGACCACACGCACTGGCTGCCGTGAGGCCAGACGCTGGCCGACACGCCGAATATGTGCCATCGAGCGCTCTCCTGGATCTGAGATTCTCTCCGCGCGAAACAGACGGTTCAATCGCAGCCTGGGCGCATACTAGCATAACCCAGAAAAATGAGCAAGACGTCCTTTTGGCCGCGGTCATTTATTTGACTTGCCCCTCATATCTGTGCTAGAATCGTGCTTGTTGGTTCAGCAGACCAGACTGCGGTCAATGCCCCCTGTTGACATCGTCCACACGGGCGTGCTGCCACAGTCCGCCGGAACGGAGAGGAGGTGGTGTCACCAACAGTCACGCGTCAGTCAAAAGGCGAGCCATGTCGATCGTTTCAGGTAATTCTCTCAAGGAGGAGACTCGATGTTTCGCAAAACACGCGCGCTCACTGTCGTGGTGAGCCTGATCCTACTGACCGCGCTCTTGCTTACGGCCTGCGTCCCGGCGCCGGCGCCCGCAGCAAAAGCGCCGGCCACCAACAAGGTAGAGATGTTCTCGTGGTGGACGGCCGGCGGTGAGGCTGACGGCCTGAACGCCATGTACGCCATCTACAAGCAGAAGTACCCCAACGTCGAGATCATCAATGCCACGGTGGCCGGCGGCGCCGGCACCAACGCCAAGGCGGTGCTTTCCACCCGGCTGACCGGCGGTGATCCCCCCGACGCTTTCCAACTCCATGCCGGGCTCGAGGTCGAGAAATACGAACCGGCCAAGTACCTCCAACCGTTGGACAGCCTGTACACCTCTGAAGGGTTGGACAAGGCCTTCCCCAAGGACCTGATCTCCCTGCTCAAGTACGATGGACACTTCTGGGGCGTGCCGGTCAACATCCATCGGGCCAACGTGCTCTGGTACAACAAGCAAGTCTTTGCGGACAACGGCCTCAAGGCGCCCACGAGCTGGGATGAATTCTTCGCGGTCGGAGATGCGCTGAAGGCCAAGGGGATCGTCCCGCTGGTGATCGGCACCAAGGAAGGCTGGGAAGCCGGCCACACCTTCGAGACCGTCCTGGTCTCGGTGCTGGGCGCCGATGGGTACAACGGCCTTTGGACTGGCAAGACGCCATGGACCGATCCCAAGGTCACGCAGGCGCTCGAAACCTTCAAGAAGATGATGGCGTACGCCAACAGCGACTACGCTGCCTTGACCTGGAGCGATGCCGCGCAATACCTGGTGGACGGCAAAGGCGCGATGCACATCATGGGCGACTGGACGGACGGCTGGTTCACGTCCAAGGGTTACACGGGCTATGGCTGGGAGCCGGTGCCCGGTTCGCAGGGCATCTTCGATGCGCTCTCTGACAGCTTTGCGGCTGCCAAGGGCGCCAAGAACCAGGACAACCTGATGGCCTGGTTGAAGGTCGCCGGTTCCAAGGAAGGCCAGGAAGCCTTCAACCCGAAGAAGGGCTCCATCTGCGCCCGCACCGACTGCGATCCCAAGCTGTTCAACGAGTACTTGCAGTCGGCGATGAAGGACTGGGCCTCCAACGCCATCGTGCCCAGCGTGGCACACGGCGCGGCAGCGGTCGAGAAGTGGGCCACCGTCTACAAGGACATCCTCACCACGTTCGCCACCAAGGGCGACGTGGCAGCCACGCAGGCGGCACTGCAGCAAGCCTGTGTCGATAATGGGGTTTGCAAGTAGCGGTTGGTAGATTGGGAGTTGGTAGGTTGGTAGATTGGTAGAGTGGTAGATTGGTAGATTGGTAGATTGGTAGATTGGTAGATTGGTAGGTCCAAGTCCCAAGTTACCAAGTCCCGATCTACCAAGTTACCAAGTCCCAATCTACCAATTACCCCCGTTCCAATTTACCAATCTACCAATCTACTGCTTCCGGGAGGCCCGCCATGCGGCATGTCAGACGCGACCGGCTGCTGTCCATCCTGTTCATATCGCCTTCCGTGATTGCCATCGCGGTTTTCGTCTACGGCTTCATCGGGTTCACGGGTTTCTCATCCCTCACCAAGTGGGACGCGCTGACACCCGACTTCACCCTCGTCGGCCTCCGCAACTACACCAGACTTTTCACGATCGACCGTTTTCTGAGCGATCTGCGCAACACGGTCACTTTCACTGTGCTGTTCCTGGCCGCTTGCTTGATCATCGGACTGTTCCTGGCGATCCTGTTGGACCAGCGCATCAAGGCCGAGGGTTTCTTCCGCAGCGTGTTCCTGTTCCCCATGGCGATCTCGTTCATCGTCACCGGTGTGGTGTGGCGCTGGCTGCTGAACCCCGGCACCACCCAGACCGGCAGTTCCGGCGTCAACCTGCTGTTCGAAAAGATGGGGCTGGGTTTCCTGCGGTGGGGCTGGTTTACGGACCCGACCATCTGGCACATCCCCGCCGATTCGACCGTGGGCGCGTTCTTGACCCGCCTCGGGCTGGGCGGGCTGACCAGTTCGTACGTCGGCATCTCGCTGGCGATGATCTCCGTGGTGATCGCCGCCACCTGGCAGATGTCCGGCTACACCATGGCGATGTACCTGGCCGGGCTGCGCGGTGTTCCCGATGAGCTGCGCGAGGCCGCGCGGGTGGACGGCGCGACCGAGGTCCAGGTCTACCGCCACATCGTCCTGCCGCTGCTCCAGCCGATCACCCTCAGCGCGGTGATTGTCCTGGGGCACATCTCGCTGAAAATCTTCGACCTGGTCGTCTCGATGACCGGTTCCGGTCCGGCTTTTGCCACCGACGTGCCCGCCTTCTTCATGTTCGACACCACCTTCCGCGGCAACAACTTCGCCCAGGGCGCGGCCATCGCGACCCTGCTGCTGATCGTGGTGGCGGCACTCGTCGTGCCCTACCTGCGCTACACCATCCGCACGGAGGCCGAGCTATGACCGCCAACTCCTTCGAGCTCGCTCAAGGCCCCACAAAGCCACAGAGAAAGATCCACTGGGGCCGCGTGGCGATCTACGTCATTTTGATCGCGGCGGCGCTGTACTATCTGTTGCCGGTGTACCTGCTGATCATCACGGGCATGAAGAGCTTTGCGGAAGTCAGCCTGGCCCGCATGTGGGACCTGCCTTCGGGCCTGCATTTCGACAGCTACATCAAGGCGTGGTTCGGCAAAGAATCGGAGGGCATTCGCGGCCTCTCCAACAACTTTATGAACAGCGTCTACCTGGCCGTTCCGGCCACATTGGGCTCCGCACTGCTGGGGTCGATGAACGGCTACGTGCTGGCCAAATGGAAATTCCGGGGCTCAGACGTGCTCTTCCCGCTGATCCTGTTCGGGATGTTCATCCCGTACCAAAGCATCCTGATCCCACTCGTGCAGACGCTGCAACGCATGCATCTG
>MNXL01000305.1:2377-5362 GCA_001871755.1 Anaerolineae bacterium CG2_30_64_16 | reverse complement strand
CTTCTCACATGGTCGGGTTGACCGCCTTGTCCGTCGAGATCATCAGACAACGCCCCCGCGAGCAGCGCCGCCTCAGCCGGTCGCCGCCACGGGGGCAGCTACCAATCGAATCACCACCTGCCGACCATCCTGGAACCAGATGCGATTACCTTGGACTCGCAGCGAGCTATCCGGCGGCGCGGCCAACACCAGGCGATGAACCTATGGCAACCCGCTAGATTCGGTCCTCACTGCGCCGCGACCTCACTCTCGATGACACCGATCAACTCCATAATACCCAGCACCCGACCCGGCTCAACACGATCTTCGTCGCCAACATGCACGTGATGGGGAAAACTCGGCGTGCTCCGATGGTGCTCGGCGTTGTCCCACCGTTTGCGGAGCATTTGCTGAGTTGCGTCCATCCATTGATAGCGATACTCCACGGTGCGCACCCTGCCCCTCTCGACAACGAAGTACTCAGTCACCTCCACAAAATCGTCGTTTTGCAAGGTGAGCCGCGCTCGGAAGAAACCCTGGTCCGGCAGGCTACGCTCTTGCATGATCACCACGCTTCTGACGACCGGGCTGCTGGCAAGCGTGAGCTTGATCGTTTCGAGATAGGCGGCGGCATCCATCACGCCGCCCCACCGCGCAACATATCAAGTCGCTCGCGAACAGAGGTCCGCATCTGGTAGAAGGCGCTCCACTCAAACATATCGGCCGAATCGCCCATCTCGCCAGCATGAAAACGCCGATGGAATTCGTCCGATGAAAGCTGATACTGTTTTTCAAACGCGGCCAAGCGCTCCTCCAGGTCAAGCAGCTCGCGTTGCGCCTTTGCACCTTCCATCGTTAGCAGCTTGTCAATGGTAGTATCTACGGTACTGCTACGATAACCGCTCCGGTAGAGCCGCGCGAGATTCTGAATTCTCGTCAGAGTCTGCGTACTTGCACGCATCGTTGTAGTCATTTGTCCATCTCCGTGACGCAATCTCACTGCCAGCCTGCCCACTTGGACACATCATACACCCGCGAACACTAAAGCGCAAGCCGTCGCGGCCCCACGGACGGGAGAGGTTGAGAGGTTGAGAGGTTGAGAGGTTGAGAGGTGGAGAGGTGGAGAAGATGGAGATTAGAAGCAGAAGGTATCGGCTTTGCGTTCCATGTTGTTGAGCTTAGTCCTAAGCCGCTTACCCAGGTGGGAGAGGTTGAGAAGGTGAGAGGTTGGGAGGTTGAGAAGCTGCGAGATCAGATGATGCGCCGTGCGCACGTAGGACTCGCCGGGGATGAACAATCCTTGTCCATCTCCATCCGCTTATCCGTGTCCATCCGCTGCCCCTGCTTGACGCTGACGCTGCCGTCCAGCAGCTCGTAGACTCAGTAGATCGCGATTCTAGCTCACGCAAAGCATGTCCTGAGCCTGTCGAAGGGACGCAAAGGCGCAAAGGTAAAGCGGACGCGCTTGGCGTTCTTGGCGACCCTTCGACAGGCCCCCTTCGGCTCAGCTCAGGACATGCTTCGATCAACTCAGGAGGGGCCTCAGGACATGCTTTGCGTGAGATTTGTGATCTACTGAGGCTACGCACTGATCAGCACCGGCTGGGGCGGCTGCTCGGTTCCCCGTCCGTTGGAACGCTTACGGCCGATGGCACGGGCCGCCAGCCGCACGGCAAAGCGCGGACCGGCGGTAGCCACCAAAGTCAACAGCAGAAAGATGATAGAATGCCCCTGTGTTTGGGCAGGGGGATCGAGCGCGGCAGGGGCGGCTTGTTGGGGAGCAGTTGCACGGCGGCCAGGCTGATCGCGCCGGTCAGCAGCACGGCGACTGTGACGGAGCCAGCCAACAAGAGCAGCTCTTCGACCGAGGCATAGCGCCAATAGCGCGCGTAGATGCCGGCGCGTCCAAAGACCAGCGGTGTGATGACCAGTGCCAGCCCGGTGAAGAGCAGGAAGCCGGGCCAGTGCGCGCCCAGGTCGAACTTCTCTAGCCGCAGCACGTATTGGTCAGGATCACAAGTCGCCCCAACTGCCCCTGGGCCACCAGTATCCGATCAAACGGATTCACATGTCCAGGGAATTGCGAATCGCCTGCTCAATAAGTCGCAGGAAGCGGGGCGACAGGATGCCGATTCTGGTTGTCAATCGCTGTTTGTCCATCGCCCGAATTTGCTCCGTGAGCGCCTTTGAGTCTTCCGTCAAACCGCCTTCACCCCTCGGAATCAACACGTGGCTTGGCGAAAGACGAGTCACATTAGTTGTTAGAGGCACCACGATGACCAGTTGACTGTGCTGGTTGATCACATCATTGGACATCACGACGACGGGCCTTGTCTTCTGGATTTCGACACCGATCGTAGGGTCAAGATTGGCCCAGAAAACGTCACCGCGTTGAATGAAGGGCGTCATGCGGTGCCCTCAGTCGTTGCTTCGGCATCTGCGAACGCGAAATCGGCCAAAAGGGCGAGCTCCTCGTCCTGATCCTCCGCCGCACGCAGGGCATAGTAGCTTTCGTATGCCTGCTGCCGCTGTGACCGCTCCAGGTTTTGAGCATAGCTCTCCAACAAGAAGGTCACTAATTCCCGCGCCGGTTCCGGCACCGGAACACGCGCCCGGCGCAAGAGGGCGGCAGGAAGCTCAATCTGTACACTTGTTCGCATCGTCATTTAATCTATCTCCCATCTCCGTGACGCCATCTTACCGTGAGTCTACCCACTGAGACGCATCATACACCCGCGAACACTAAAGCGCAAGCCACCGCGGATCCGCACCGGCCCAGAAAAACAACGCAGCCGTCGCCGCCCCGCGGACAACAGCCTTGCCCATCACCCTATCACCGTGTCACCGTGACTCCCCATCCCCGTCCGCACGGTCAACCCCCAGGCGCGCCGGGTGGTGTGACCGGGCCAGATAATACAACAGCGGCGCGAGGAGCGCACCCTCCCCCGCCGCCGCTGCTGCGCCCATCCTCCCGCCGCCCAACCCTTCGACTGCGCTCAGGGCAGG
>MNXL01000305.1:0-2254 GCA_001871755.1 Anaerolineae bacterium CG2_30_64_16 | reverse complement strand
ATAAACTCAGGACGCAGCTCAGGGCAGGCTCTGCTCAGAGCTTGCCCTGAACACAGTGAAGGGACAAGCCGCACCGGTGACGAGCACGCGCTTGCCCCGCAACATGCCGCTCACTGCGCTGACGTCGGTGCGCACCGACGCGCGACGCAGCAGATCCTCGATCCGCACGTCGCGCACCTGCTCGATGCTGACGCTGCCGTCCAGCAGCTCGTAGATGCTGGGGATGACACCTACACTGCACCTGCGGCGGAAGGTCATCGGTGTGGTGATCACCTCGGCCCCTCAAACCAAGCTCATCAAGCAACGCGCCGCGCCCAGATGCGCACGCGCAACTCCTCGCCAATCAGCACAAACTCCGGCTCTCGACCGGCCAACTGGCGCGATAGGCGCACGATCAAACGCGGCACCCCGGTGCCGATTGCACTCATGTAGCCCAATTGCGTGAGCAGGGTCGCGATCGCCCGGTTGCGCTCGGCATGGACCCCCAACTTGATGTTGTCCAGCGTGACCGAATTGGGCAGCCGACCAGGGCTGCGCACTTCAAGGCGATCGCTAAACAAAAAGACTCGAATCTGCGACCCACTCAGGCTATAGTCCCGGTGGGCGACCGCATTGACCACTGCCTCGCCCAATGCCTTGCGATCATACAGCACGATGTCCTCGCGGCCAAAGCCGTGTTCCCGCGCCGGCGTCCGAATGTTGCGCTCCAAAAAGACGCGAGTGTCATCAATGATGTTCGGCAGCCGGCCCATGATCTCGCGGCGATCCAGGATATCCGAATCCTCATTGCTGCCGGCAAAAGCCACGGCCGACAGGCGGCTTTGCGGCAACCAACGCTGCGGCGCCTGGCCGAAAACCAGCAACGCGGCGATACTGAGCGCCTGCTCACCGTCGAGGTCGTGCAACAGCCGCAGATTGCGCAACAACTGCGAGAGATCCAGGCCGCTCTGCGCCAATTGTTCCTCCAACGTCAGGCCGAACTGGACGCGGTGATAAGCCTCGAAGGCCGGCAGGGAAAGCTCGGCCACTGTGGCGCCGAACACTGGGCTTTCATCGTAATACAGCTCACCGGCGGCCTGGGCGATGCGCATCAGCTCGCGGCCTGTGGCATCTTTCTTATCCCGCCCCACGCGCACGTAGAAACGGCCGCCGGCCGTCCGGTAGGGCTTCAGTCGGTTGAGCGCCGGCTTGACGGTCAATTTGAGAACGGTTCGGTTAGCCAGGATGAGTTGCTCGATGATCGGACTGACGGGGGGGATGCAGCGATCGCGACAAAGGTTGGTCAAGGTCTGAAAGACCGCGTCGGGATCAGCCACGCCCACGATGCTGCCATCATCTTCGACGCCGACATAGAGCGCCCCACCATCGCTATTGGCGAATGCCACAATCTCGCCGGCTACGCTTTCCTGGTTGTCTATCAGCCGCTTGAATTCCTGCTCCTGGCCCTCGCCCGCTACGATCATGCGGAGCAGATCAACTTCATCCAATATCGCCGTCATTTGAGCTATCTCCCTGGCGCAATCTCACCGTGAGTCCACTCACTGGGACATATCATACACCCGCAAGCGCCAAAATACAACACGGCCACGTCGCCCCGCACCGGCCCGCAAAAACAACAAAGCTGTCGCCGCCCTGCGGACAACAGCTTTGCTTGTCACCGTATCCCCGTCCCCCGTGTCACCGTGTCGCTGCGTCCCCCTCGGCGCGCCGACAGCGGCCACAAATTACCCCCACCACCTGTGCGAGATCCGCCTCGCTCATCGCCGCGCCCGACGGCCGGCACAGCCCAGCCCGCAACAGCGCCTCGGCTACGCCGCCGCCCCACCCTTTAAGTCCGCAAAAAAACGTGCGGGACCGCCGCCCGGATGGGACAACGGCCCCGCAGAGGTGAGTCAGGAAAAGAGAGCTCCCCCTGCCCCCTCTTCCTGAGTGGTGAAGGGTGACAGGGGGCCGGTTCCTTACAATTGCGCGAACGAGTTTCGAAAACTCATCTCAGATCAAGAAAAGTCCCAGACCGAGGGAAATAGTCTGGGACTTGAGAAGACAGACGATGCCCGGAAGACGCTACCGCCGCGCCGCTCGCACCACCCCCACCACCGTTCGGCTGAGCTCACGCCGAAGCCCGCGCCAGATCCGCCTCCGTCATGGCCGTGCCCGAGGGCAGGCGGCTATGCCTATGGCAAGCGCCCAGCCCGGAACAGCGCCTCGGCCACGCCGCTCCCCTCCCTCGCAGGGCCTGTCCTGAGCCAGCCGA
>MNXL01000161.1:2043-5092 GCA_001871755.1 Anaerolineae bacterium CG2_30_64_16 | reverse complement strand
TTCTATATGATCGCGTGGCAGTCCACCCTCCTCGACGATGGCGCGGTGGTGCGCACGTTCGGCCGCAAGGGGCGCTGGAAGCGCGTCCTCACCACCCCCTTCCCATCGCTGCAGGCCGCCTGGCCGTTCATTCGGGCGACGGTCAAGACCCGCCTCCGCCACAGCTACCGCATCGTCGAATCGGGCTAACGTTATGGCCAAGAAAAAAGGCCCAGCCGAAGTTAAGCCTTTGGCCTGATACAGAAGTCAGGCCGCGGTGCCGGGACGTAAGCCCGGCGTGAGCTAGGCGACGATCGCCCGGGGGATGAGCAGCGCCATCGCCCAGGGCAGGTCGCGCGGGTCTTTGAGCACGATCACCGAGTTGCAGATCTCCGCCATCTTCGCCAGCCCAAGATTGGGCCGGTTGCCGTCGGGAATCACTACGGCCCCCGTGCGCGCCCGGTCGGGCGCCGACGCGTAGGGCACGTTGCCGTCCCCGTCAGTCACCAGCACCACCCAATGGCTCGGGTATACTGAACGGAAATGAATTCAGTGCATTGGAGTCAAGCCCAAACCTCGACTCCAATGCACTCATTAACGTGGTGTTCTTCGACGAGATCGCCAGCACCAGCTTCTCCGATCCGGAAGCGACTATCAGCGTGCTGAAAGACTACATGCAAACCGGGCACTTCAGCCGAGGCCCGCTGGAGTTCACAGCGCAGGCGAGCATCGTGCTCGGTGGCAACATAGACTCGGACTTGGAACGCAAGGCCCCGTCATCCCGCTATCGCCACTTGTTCGAATCTTTGCCGCCGGAGCTCGGCGCCGACACCGCGTTCCTGGATCGGCTGCACGCCTTCCTGCCCGGCTGGGAACTGCCCAAGATCCAACCTGAAAACTATGCCCAGGGCTACGGCTTCATCACCGACTACCTGGCGGAGATCTTCAATCGCCTGCGCCGGCGCAACTACCAGACCGTCATCAACGCGCGCGCCGATTTCAGCGGTCTGACCGGCCGCAACCAGGATGCCATTCGCAAGACCGCGGCGGGGCTGCTCAAGCTGATCCATCCGCACCGGACGGCGGATGATCTACTGGACAAGGAGATTAGGCCCTGCCTTGATCTGGCCGTGGAGTGCCGCGGGCGGGTGGTTGATCAGCTTGCGGTGTTGGCGCCGACGGAGTTTAGGCCAGCAGGGTTTGAGGTGGGGATCAAATGAACCATATGATCCGATACATCGACAGTGGAATTTCGGCTGGGATCATGTGAAGTGGACGGTGATACGATGGCGCCCTCAATGGACTGCGGTACTTTCTTTCCATGGAATTGGTGTGCTCAATATGACTCGCGTCATGGTTACAGGAGCGGACAAGTGTGGTATAATTTATGCAGTAATCACTATATAGAAAGTTTCGCATATGAACACATATCACGACAAGGCTAAGTTACTGAAACTGTTGGCGCATCCCATGCGCCTACAGATCCTCGACCTGGTGCGGCGCTCGGAAGAGTGCGTCTGTCACCTGTCGGCCGTCCTCGACAAGCCCCAACCCTACGTCTCCCAGCAACTCGCCATCCTGCGAGAAGCGGGTCTGATCCTCGACCGCAAGGAAGGCACGAATGTCTTCTACGGTCTGGGCGGTAAAGATGTGGCGAACACGCTGACCGCCGTGCTCGGCGCGCTCTTCGCCAATCCGCGGACGGACGCGGCGTTGGGACATGAGCGCATCGCGGGGTGTTGCTGCCCAAAGTGTACCGCGGAGGCGTGACAAACGACGCGCCTGTAAATGATCCGGATTACTCGTCTGGTGATCAATGACAAGCTGGTTGCTGCGGGTTGCGGGCCGGCCGTGAGCCAGATCGTGACGCTACTGACGAACGCGTTGGCGGGCAAGTAGGCGAGGAAACAAGGAGACAAGAAGACAAGGAAATAAGGTTCGTCTACCTGTCTACCTGTCTACTTGCCTACTTGTCTACCTGTCTACTTGTCTACCTGTCTACTTGCCTACTTATCTACCCATCTACCCACCGGGAGAGCCTTCTCATGAGCACAACTACCACCGCACCCAAACGTCTTTCCACCCTCGATCGTTTCCTGACGCTGTGGATCTTCCTGGCCATGGCGATCGGGGTGGCGATCGGCTATCTGATCCCCGGCGTGGAGGATTTCATCAACCGCTTCCAGGCCGGCACGACCAACATCCCCATCGCCATCGGCCTGATCCTGATGATGTACCCGCCCTTCGCCAAGGTCAAGTACGAGCGCCTGCCGGAGGTCTTCCGCAACACGAAGGTGCTGGGGCTGTCGCTGCTGCAAAACTGGGTCATCGGGCCGCTCCTGATGTTCGCCCTGGCGATCCTCTTCCTGCGCGACAAGCCGGAATACATGCAGGGGCTGATCCTGATCGGGCTGGCGCGCTGCATTGCGATGGTGATCGTCTGGAATGAGCTGGCCAAGGGGGACACCGAGTACGCGGCCGGGCTGGTGGCGTTCAACAGCGTGTTCCAGGTGCTCTTCTACAGCGTCTACGCCTATGTGTTCATCAAGGTGCTGCCCGAGTGGCTGGGGCTGACCGGCGCAGTGGTGCAGATCAGCATCGGCGAGCTGGCGCAGACCGTCTTCATCTACCTGGGCATTCCCATGATCGCCGGTTTCGCCACGCGCTTCATCCTGCTGCGCTTCAAGAGCAAAGCATGGTACGAGACGCGCTTCGTGCCGCGCGTCAGCCCCATCACGCTGATCGCCTTGTTGTTCACGATCCTGGTGATGTTCAGCCTGAAAGGCAACCTGATCGTGCAGCTCCCGCTCGACGTGGTGCGCATCGCCATCCCGCTGGCGATCTACTTCGTGACCATGTTCCTGATCACCTTCTGGATGGGCAAGCGAGCCGGCGCGGATTACCGTATGACCACCACCATGTCGTTCACCGCGGCCAGCAACAACTTCGAGCTGGCGATCGCGGTGGCCGTCGCCGTGTTCACCATCGCCTCCGGCCAGGCGTTCGCCGCGGTGATCGGCCCGCTGATCGAGGTGCCGGTGATGATCGGGCTGGTCAGCGTGGCGTTCTG
>MNXL01000161.1:0-2021 GCA_001871755.1 Anaerolineae bacterium CG2_30_64_16 | reverse complement strand
CACTTGCGCACGAGCGCGCTCGTGCGCAAGTGTGCAAGTTGCCAACTTTCATCACGAGGCACAATGCCGAGCACCGTTGGCCTGGGCCAGGCAAGCCGTATGACAACGGCCGGCCCGCGTTTCGCCGCCCATTTGGCGCTAAACGCGGCTGGCGAGTTGGCGTTGCCTGCCGACCTGCTGGCCCAGGCCGGGCTGGACCTGGCAGATGACGTGCTGTGCGAGGCCGGGCCGGATGGCCTGCGCCTGACGCCCGACCGGTTGCGCAAGGTTTACGTCGAGATTACCAGCGCGTGCAACCTGGCCTGCGCCACCTGCATCCGCCACGCGTGGGATGAGCCGCTGGGCCACATGCCGCTGTCGCGTTTCGTGCGCCTGTTGGACGGCCTGCCGGCAGTCACCTTATCACTCGATCACCCTGGCGCCGCGCCTCCGCGTCCCCCCATCACCCTGTCGCTCAGCGGCTTCGGCGAGCCGCTGGTGCATCCGCAATTTCTGGAATTGGTGCGCCTGGCGCGAGCGCGGGGACTGCGGATCGAGATCATCACCAACGGCACGCTGCTGGATGCGGCGCTGGCGCGCGAGCTGATCGCCCTGGGCGTGGCGCAGATCACGGTCTCGATAGATAGCGGTGACGAGACGACCTACGCCGCCGCACGCGGGCACGCGCGTGCGCCCGCCGTCGCGGCCGTGGCGGCCCTGGTCGAGGCGCGGCGGCGAGCGCGGCGGGCGTTGGAGATCGGCCTGGCGTTCGTGGCGACGCGGCGCAACATCGGCAGCCTGTCCGCGCTCTTGACATTGGCGCACGATCTGGAACTCGATTTTGTGTCAGTCAGCAATGTCGTGCCGCACACGCCCGAGATGGCCGGCGAAATGCTGTGGCGCGGCGCGGCTTGGGCGGCCAGCTTCCCCGATGCGAGCTGGCGGCCAAGAGTGGAGCTGGCGCGTATGACCCTGGACGACCAGTCTCGGCCGGCGCTGGCGGCCCTGCTGGATCATGGCCCGACCTGGCCGCCCCCCGGCGCCGCGGGCGGACCGCAACGCAATCACTGCCGGTTCATCCATGAGGGTATGCTGGCGGTGGCGTGGGATGGTCGCGTGGCGCCGTGCCTGTCGCTGCTGCACACGCACCCGGAATACGTCAACGGCCACTGGAAGACGGTGCGCAGCTATGCGGTCGGTCACGTGGACGAGCGGCCGCTGGCCGAGATCTGGCGCGACACGACCTATCGGGAATTCCGGCGCCGCGTGCGCGACTTCGATTTCCCGGCCTGTTTCGCCTGCGGCGGCTGTCCCGACACTGATACCAACGCCACCGACTGCTACGGCAGTCCGTTTCCCTCGTGCGGCGAATGCCTGTGGGCGCAAGGGATCGTGCTCTGTCCGTAAAAGAGGAGATCATCATGTTGATCGAAAAATACGACCTGGAAGTCTTCACCCCGCCGTGCGAGCCGGGCGCGGAACGTTTCTCGGCCATCGCCCGGCTGGTGACCGACATCTCGCCGGTCCTGCCGTATCTCAACGCAACGTTGCGCGGGGCCGTGTACACCCAGTCGGCCAACGTGTTGACCTGGAAGAAGGGCGGGCATAACCTGGCCTTCCACGCCTACGAGATCGCCACCAGCAACGTGGAAGACCGGGAAGCGGCGATCAAGGAGCTCGATGGGCTGATCGACCTGGTGAACCGCACCTGGGAGCGCCGCGCCGAGATCACGCCCGACCACACGACCCGCCAGCGGCCGACCGCGATGGCGGTGTATAAGCTGCTGCCGGGCACGAACTGCCGGCAATGCGGCCAACCGAGCTGCTGGAACTTCGCCCTCAAGCTCGTCGCGTCGCAAGTCGCGCTGGCCGCATGCCCGCCGTTGGGCGAGCCGGCCTACGCCGAACGGCTGGCCGCGTTGGAGGCGCTGCTCGTGCCCATGCCGGCCATCGGGTCGCGGGAAAAAGCACGCGGGAACGGTTGACAGGGATCACGCCAGCAGATAGTGCGCCAGCCCGGCTGCGGCGCCGCCTGCCACGAG
>MNXL01000239.1:13233-15917 GCA_001871755.1 Anaerolineae bacterium CG2_30_64_16 | reverse complement strand
GTGGTTTCAACCACAGGCGACCACACGGAGATTGAATGGCAACGATCAAGGTGGGCCAGCTCGCCCCCGATTTCACCCTGACCACCCTGGAGGGCCAGCCGGTCGCCCTCAGCGACTACCGCGGGCAGCCCGTGCTGCTGGTCTTCCTGCGCCACCTGGGCTGACTGCCCTGCCGCGAGCATGTGGCGCAGTTGCGCCACTTCGAGGACGAGTTTCGACGGCTGGGCGTCCAGGTGCTGATCATTTCGTTCGGCACGGAGTACTGGGCGCGCGCCTGGTGCAGGAGACCGGCTCCCCCTTCCCGCTGCTGCTGGATCCGGAACGCGCCACTTACCAGGTCTACGGGCTGGGCAGCTCATTCATCCGGGTGTGGAGCCCGAAGGTCATGTGGCACTATCTGAAGCTGATTTTGCGAGGCGAGCACATGCGTCCCGTGCAGGGCGACCCCCATCAGTTGGGTGGCGACGTCATCGTGGACGCTGAGGGTGCCATCCGGCTGATTCACCGCAGCAAGGATCCGGTCGACCGGCCGCCGGTGGCGTCGTTGCTGGCTGTGCTGCGCAAGTTGGCGATGGGAGCCGCACGATGACACTGATGGACAGCCTGGTAAACGCACGCGCGGCGCTGATCAGCCGCACCCTGGGGTAAGCGTTCTATGCCGCCACTGCCAACGGTTGAATGCGCATCAGCTCGTCGCGATGGCGCTGCTCCGATTCCCAGAGGTCCCTCGCCTGTTGGGCGTTGAGCCAAAAGGCGGCGGAGTTGCCAAACAGGCGGGACAGGCGCAGCGCCATCAGCGGCGTGACGGCGCGCTCTTCCTTTAATAACTCATGGATGGTCTGGCGCGACACGCCCAGGACTGAAGCCAGCGCGCTGACCGTCAACCCGTAGTCAGGCATGAAGTCCTCGCGCAGCATCTCCCCAGGGTGGGTTGACGGTACCTGGCGCGGTTGTGTGTTTGCGATGGCCATGGTGTTCGCTCCTCAGTGATAATCCGTAATCTCGACATCGTAGGCGTCGCCGGCCATAAAACGAAAGCAAATACGCCATTGATCGTTAATCGAGATCGCAAACTGTCCTTCGCGATCGCCTCTCAAGGCATGCAAATGGTTGCTCGGCGGTACTTTGAGGTCACTCAGATCCTTTGCCAGAGCAACATATTCCAGCCGGCGCGATGCCCGTTTCGCCAGGTCCGGCGGTAGGCGCTTCGCTTGGCCGGTGACATAGAACTGTTGCGTTTCGCGATCGGCAAAGGTCTTGATCATGGTTCTCATTGTAACGTGTCACGTGACAGTTGTCAAGGTAAGATTTTCATCGCTCATCGCATCAAGATTATTGGAGGTACGTGATGCGCATGATTATCTGGGCCAGCCTGGCCCTGGTCACGCTTTTGCTAAGCGCCTGTGCGGCCGTCCTGCCCGCGACGCGAGCCGAACCAGGCGTCGTTGCGACGGCAACCGCCCCTGCTCCTGCAAGTGGGCCCGCCTTGCTGCCGGCAGAAACGCCCCCCAGCGGGGCCGCGCGCGAGTTCAAGACCGACTTCAGCCGCCATACCGTGCCCTATGCCGACATCCTTTCCGGCGGCCCGCCCAAGAACGGCATCCCGGCCATTGATAGCCCGCAGTTCGTGACCGTGGCCGAGGCGAACAGTTGGCTGAAGGATGTGGAGCCGGTGATCTTGGTGCAGGCGAACAGCCCTTCGACTGAGCTCAGGACAGGCGACGCCCGCGCCTACCCGCTGCAGATCCTGATGTGGCACGAGATCGTCAATGACACGGTAGGCGGCGTACCCCTCGCGGTCACCTTCTGCCCGCTGTGCAACACCGCCATTGCCTTCGAGCGGACACTGGACGGCCGCGTGCTGGACTTCGGCACGAGCGGACGCCTGCGGTTCAGCAACCTGATCATGTACGACCGGCAAACCGAGAGTTGGTGGCAGCAGGCCGGGGGCGATGCCATCGCGGGTGAGCTGGCCGGCCGTCAACTGGCGTTCTACCCGGCTACGATCGTGTCCTGGGCCGAGTTCCGGGACGCGCATCCCGATGGCCAGGTGCTCTCGCGTGAGACGGGCCATAACCGGGACTATGGTCGTAACCCCTACGCGGGTTACGACGATGTCAACCAGTCGCCGTTCCTGTTTCGCGGCCCGGATACACCCGGCACGCTGCCGCCCATGGCGCGCGTGCTAACCGTCGATCTGAGGGGTGAGACCGTGGCCTATCCGTACGATGTTCTGGCGAAGATCCGGGTGGTCAACGACGTGGTCGGTGGCCGGCCGGTGGCCGTGTTCTGGTCGGGCGGCGTCGCGTCGGCCCTGGACAACGGCACGATCGCCCTGGGCCGCGATGTGGGCGCCGCAGCCGCGTTCAGCCCGAAGCTGGACGGCCGGCGCTTGACCTTCCGTGCGGAGGGCGAGCGCATCGTGGACGCGGAGACCGGCAGCGAGTGGGATGTCTTGGGTCGCGCCGTCAAGGGCGAGCTGGCCGGCCGCCAACTGGCGCCGGTTGTCAGTGTGAACCATTTCTGGTTCTCGTGGGCAGCCTTCAAGCCGGAGACCCGGATCTACCAACCCTGAAGGTTGCCACGTGCCAGGCACTTGCGAAGTGCCTGGCACGTCAAGGAGTCGTCACATCATGGAATTTCGCACCGATGCGGGTCACGTCGTGCCGGCCATCACGGCGGCG
>MNXL01000239.1:12377-13121 GCA_001871755.1 Anaerolineae bacterium CG2_30_64_16 | reverse complement strand
CTGCGGCGGGACGTGTCGTGGTGCTGGCCGGCGCGGGCGGCAACGGCGGCGGCGGGATCGCCTGCGCGCGGCATCTGCACAATCACGGCTTCGACGTCGCGATCGTGCTCGACCGGGACGCGGCGACCTTGACCGGCGCACCGGCGGCCCAACTCGCCACCCTGGCTGCGGCGGACCTGGCGCCTGCCAACCCTGATGAAGCGCCCGGCCTGGTGCGTCGCGCCGACCTGGTGGTGGACGCCTTGATCGGCTATAGCCTGGCTGGCGCACCCCGCGGCCGCGCCGCCGAGCTGATTGCGCTCTGCAACGCATCGGCCAGCCGCGTGCTGGCGCTGGACGTGCCGTCGGGGTTGGACGCGACCACCGGCGAGACGCCGGGGATCGTCGTGCGGCCAGACCGGACCCTGACGCTGGCGCTGCCCAAAACCGGGTTGGCGCGCGTGCCGGGCGACCTCTATCTGGCCGACATCGGCATCCCGCCGGAGGTCTACGCCCGGCTCGGGATCGCGCTGGCGCCGTTCTTCGGCAGCGCATACTGGCTACGGCTGGGGCGCCAGGTGGGGGCAGAACTGTGACGGAAATGCGCTACGGATGGGTGACATGAGCGATCGAAAAGGTGTTGAGCGCTACGGGGTACGAGCGCGCGTCCGCGCATCACGAGGGATGCTGGTTGCAGGGTTGGTCGCCGTCCTGGCTACCCTGGCGCTTGGCGCGTGTGCAATCGCACGCCCGCAACTCATACCG
>MNXL01000239.1:0-12267 GCA_001871755.1 Anaerolineae bacterium CG2_30_64_16 | reverse complement strand
GGCCACTTTCGCCCTCGCCCAGGCCCAGGATAAGCTGATCCTCTTGGACCTGACCGCCGTGTGGTGCCATTGGTGCCATGTGATGGATACCACCACCTATGCCGATCCGACGGTGATCGAGCTGGTCAACGCGTCCTACATCGCGATTCGGGTTGATACCGATCAACGGCCCGACGTCACAGCCCGCTACATCGCGGGCGGCTGGCCGACCACGGCGATCCTGTCATCCACGGGCGAGACGGTGGTGGCCTATACCTACGTCCCGCCGGAAGCGCTGGTGTCGCTCCTGCAAGAGGCCAGCGCGCTGTGGGCGCAAAATCGGGAACTAATCACCGCAAATGCTGCGGAACTGCGTCGCCAGCAGACCGTCAATCAGCCCGAGCCGGCGGCCGGGGTGCCCACGGACACCGTCAAGTTCGCCCTGGCCCGCCTGGCTGGCAATTACGACGACGTGAACGGCGGCTTTGGCCGGCAGCCAAAGTTCCTGGCTCCCGGCGCCATCGAACTGATGCTCCGCACGAATCGAGTAGCCAGGGATCCAGTGTGGCAGGAACGCGTCACGCGCACGCTCGCCGGCGCGGGGCGTCTCGTCGATCCGGTATGGGGCGGCGTCTATCGCTATTCCGTCACCGCCGATTGGCAGACGCCGCACTATGAAAAGATGCTCGATGGCAACGCTGAAGCCCTGCGCACTTACCTCGAGGCCTATCAAGCCACCGGCAACGTCGCCTATCGAAAGACCGCTGAGGCGATTCTGCGCTATGTCGCGCGCTTCCTGTCCGATCCGGCTGGCGGCTTCTACGGCAGCCAGGATGCCGATCTATACCGGAGAGATAGCAGCCAGATCCTGATGGCGGGCGAGGAGTACTTCACCCTGGCCGAGAAGCAACGCGCGGCCGCGGGTATGCCCCACGTGGACCAGACCATCTACGCCAACTGGAACGGCCAGATGATCACGGCCCTGCTGCAGGCGGCCGCGGCTCTGGACCAACCGCGTTACCGGGACATGGCGTTGAAAACACTCGACCGGCTCTGGTCTGAAGGCCGCGGCGCGCAAGGTCAAATGCAGCACAGCCTCGGCGCAGGCGCAGGCGCCTTGAACGACCAGACCCGCGTCGGCCTGGCCTTCCTGGCTGCCTATAGCGCCACCGGCAGGCACGACTACCTGGCGCACGCCGAGGAGTTGGGCCAGTATGTCCTCGGAGCGCTACGCGATCCTGCGACCGGCGCATTCTATGACGTGCCTGCGGATCCCGCAGCGGTGGGCAAATTGGCAGACCGGCAGACCCCGTGCCTGGATAACGTCGTCGCAGCGCGTTTCTTCACCCGGTTGTACCGGCACACCGATCAGCCAACCTACCGCGCGGCCGCAGAGAGCGCGTTGCGGCTCTGTGCGACGACGCTGGGAGACAACGCGGACTATGCGTTGGCCGCGGATGACCTGCTGACGTACCCGCTGACGCTGGTCGTCGTCGGCACGCCGGGCCAACCCAAGGTTGATGCGCTGTTAGCAACCGCCGTGCGTTTCTACTGGCCGGGCAAGGTCGTGACGCCGCTGGATCCGGCGCTGGGCGCCCCTACGTTGGGTGAGCTGTCTTACCCGCCCGACCGGATCGCCATCTACGCCTGCTCGGCAGGGCGCTGCTCGGCGCCGGTGGAAAGCCCGAAAGACTTGGCGGGGCAGGTGGCGTGGCTGTTCAGTAATGGTCAATGAGCAGAACTTTCGAGGCGGTGAGACCATGAGAACACCTGAGGGCTGGCCTGAGATCCTGGCGCGCAACTTGCCCGGCTTCCAGATCGCCGGCCCGCCGGAACAACTGTCTGGCGGGCTGCTCAACCACGTCTGGCGCGTGCGCGGTGGTCCCAGGTCGATTCCGGCATCGGTCATCGTCAAACAGACGCCGCCGCACATCGCTTCGTCGCCCGGCGTCACGCTCGATCCTCGCCGGATCCTGATCGAAGCGCACGCCCTGGCCGCCTTCGAGGCGGGCGGCTCCCTGGCGGAGGTTGCGGCGCTGGATGTCCGTCCGCCGCGCCTCCTGATCCTTGACGAGCCGCGACACCTGCTGGTCATAGAGGATGTCTGCCAGTGTCCGGACCTGGAAGCCTGGTTGCATCTTCCTGCAAGCAACCCGGCGCAAGCCGAATTGCTGGGTGCGTCACTGGGACTATTCATTGGCACACTCCACGGCGTGACTTCTCAGCGCCCGCAACTGGCCCAGGAGTTCGACAACCGGAAGATCCAGCAGATGCGGCTCGACTTCCAATATCGCGCGATCCGTGCCTACGCCGAGCGCGCCGGCCTGCCGGATGCCGACGCCTTGGGTCGCCGAGCCGTGGCGTTCGGTGAGCTTTTGCAGCAACCTGGCGTGGCCGTCATCATGGGCGACCTCTGGCCGCGCTCTGTGATCGTGAGCGACGAGGGGCTGCGTGTCATTGACTGGGAGTTGGCGCATTACGGCCGACCGGCCCAGGACGTCGGCCACCTGGCCGCGCATCTGTGGATGCAGGCCCACCGTGCGGCGGACGCCCGCGTGGCTGCCGCCGCGGACGCGTTGCTCCGCAGCTTCCTGGCAGCCTACCGCGACGCGCTTGGCCCCGTGTTCGACAGCCTGTTTGGCGCCGCAGGCGTTTTCGAAAGTTCGGTGCACTTCGGATCCGAGGTGTTGACGCGTACGACCGGCGTCTTTCAAGACGGGTATCTGTACAGCGGCCTCGCGCCGGATCACCCGGCGATCCAAGAGGCCGCGATCATCGCTGCCAGACACATTCGGGAGCCGCTCGGCGTGGACACCTTCGATGCCCTGGGTTGGCGGTAGGTCAGGTTTTGTATTTGGTTCAGCGAACCATCATCCAAAGAAAGGAATGAGGACATGAAACAGTATGACGTAGCCGTTGTCGGCGCGGGGTCAGGGGGACTGGTGGCGGCACTGACGGCCCAACGCCGCGGCGCGCGCGTGGCAATGCTGGAGAAGAACAAGGTGGGCGGCGAATGCACCCACTCAGGTTGCGTGCCGAGCAAGACCATGATCAGCAGCGCGCGGCTGTATCATGCCCTGGGGCAGGCGTCACGCCACGGGCTGCCCGGGGTGGACGCCGCAGCCGGCTTTGACTTCGGCCGGGTGATGGCACACGTGGACAGCGTGGTGCAGGGCATCTACGCCAACGAGCAACCGGCCCACTTCCAAGATCTGGGCATCGACGTTTACGTCCACCCGTCCGGCGCGCAATTCCTCGACAGCCGGCGCATCCGCATCGGGGACGACGTGATCGAGGCCGACTTCAGCGTAATCTCGACCGGCTCAGCGCCGCGCATGATCGCGCACGAGGGCAGCGAGATGATCCAGGCGCTCACCAACGAGAACTTCTGGGCGCTGCGCGAGCAGCCGCGCTCGGTGGTGTTCCTGGGCGGCGGCGTGATCTCGGCCGAGTTGGGGCAGGTGCTCGCCCGCTTCGGCACGCAGGTGACGATCATTGACCGCAATGCGCGCATTCTGAAGGCGACCGATGAGGAGGTCGGCGCGCTGGCGACTGAGCTGCTCCAGCGCGAGGGCATCCAGATCCTGACCAATGCGGAAGTGACAACCTGCCAGCAGTTGGCGCCGGGCCGGATCAAGATCAACCTGGCGCAGGCAGGCGAGCCGCGAGAGCTCTACGCCGAGAACATCTTTGCGGCTTTGGGGCGCGTGCCCAACATCGAGGGTTTAAATCTGGAGCGAGCGGGCGTAACCTACACCGACCGAGGGATCAAGACAAACCCCTATCTGCAGACCAGCGCGGCCAACATCTATGCCTGCGGCGATGTGACCTCGCCGGCCAAATTCACGCACATGGCGTCCTATCAGGCCGAGATCTGCATCGAGAACATCCTGGGCGGCAACCATGTCCTCAACGACCTTTCGCTGGTGCCGTGGGCAATCTTCACAGAGCCCGAGATCGCGCACGTTGGGTTGACCGAAGCGGAGGCCCGCGCCAAACTTGGGACCGTGCGCGTCTCGCGTGTGGCGGCCGGATCGGTGGATCGTTTCATCACCGAGAGCGCTACGACCGGCTTCCTCAAAGTCGTGCTGGACGCGAACGACATGATCCTCGGCGCGGATGCGATCGGCGCGCACGCCGGCGAGTGGATCCAGTTCTTTACGCTGGCGCTGCGGGCCAGGCTGCCGATCCAGAGCATCGCGGAGACGATCTTCGTCTACCCGACCTTCTCGGAAATCGTGAAGAAGTCGGCCACGCGCTACCTGCGCGCCCGGCAAGCAGACGGCACGAAGGCGTGAGGCTGCGTGCGCCAAAGGAGTCAGTGATGGAACACAACGCAGGAAAAGCCCAGATCGTCTACTTCTCCCACGGCGGCGGCCCGCTGCCCATCCTGGGCGATCCCGGCCACCGGGCGATGGTGGCGTTCATGACGCAGCTGCCGGCGCAGCTCACCAGGCCGGAGGCCATCCTCGTCATCAGCGCGCACTGGGAGGAAAGCGCCGCCACCGTGCAGGCCGCGCCCAACCCGCCGATGTTCTACGATTACTACGGCTTTCCGCAGCAGGCCTACGAAATCGTCTACCCGGCCCCCGGCGCCCCCGCGCTGGCGGAACGGATCGTCGGCCTGCTGGAGGAGCACAACATCCCGGCGCGCATAGATGTCCGACGCGGCTTCGACCACGGCTTGTTCATCCCGCTGAAACTGACGTACCCGGCCGCCGACATCCCCTCCTTGCAGCTTTCGCTGGTGCGTGGGCTGGACCCGGCCGCGCACATCGCCCTGGGCAAAGCCCTGCGCGCATTGATGAGCGAGAACATCCTGGTGATCGGCTCGGGTTTCTCCTTCCATAACCAAAACGCCTTCTTCGGACAGCGTTTGGGCGCGGCCGACCCGGCGAACGATGCCTTCCAGGATTGGCTCATCGAGACCTGCGCCGGTCCACTCTCCCAGGCCGAGCGCGAACGGCGCCTGATCGCCTGGGCGCAAGCGCCCTCCGCCCGCTACTGTCATCCCCGCGAGGAGCACTTACTGCCCCTGCACGTTTGTGTTGGCATGGCGGGCAAGGCCGGCGAAGTGGTCTTCGACGATCAGATCTTGGGCAAGCGCGGGGTAGCGTTTTTGTGGCGCTAAATATGCCCCTCTCTGCCTCAAGCCAGGACAATGCGCTGCTGCGCACCCGCCAGGCGGCGCGATCCTCATCCCCGCCCGACTGCGATGCGGCGCTCATGGGCCAGATCGCCGCACGCGTGGTGACGCTCAGCGATCTGCGCGGCCTCGCTGACGTCATGACGCTGTTGACGCCGCGCGCAAGCAGTTGAGGGTTCCCTGTCCCTCTTGAATGTCAAAGCCCGACCTGCACGGCCGGGCTTTCTTCTGGTAATCGTTGTTGGTGAATTGCTCGTTGTAGCGCAGGTAGACCAGGGCTAATCACTGGCGATCGGTTAGGGGCCGGTCAGCGAACCGATTCAGCCAGGCGACCGCTTCCGGCCCCATCAGCGTGTGGCTGCGGAAGGTCACCAGGAACGATGCGCGGCGATCCTGAAAGCGCGGCGGCTCCAGGTTGAGCCGGCGCATGGCGTCGCTCATGGCGCGAATGCCGCCGCCGCGGGCGTTGGGGCGTTGCGCAATACCAGCGGCAGGTAGAGGCGATATGGGGGCAGCGCCTCTACCTGGAAGGTGTCCCTGCCTTGGGCCGCGGGATCGTGCTGCGAGACTGCTGTAACGTATACCTGGCTGATCGTCCCGTAGGGCGTGCCCGCCGGCACGGTGATACTGATGGCGTACCCCGCCCCCAAGTCTGCTTCCAGCGGCACGGTGAAGTGTGTGGGACCAGAGAGCCACCCCAACGTGTCGGTGATGACCAGCGTCAGAGTATCGGAGAGAATGCCAAAGTGGTTCAGCGCGATATTGTTGCTTCCCTCACTCCCAACCGCAACCGAGACCAAGGCGCGTTCGGCGATGACCACCACGTTCATCGGCCCGGTGCGCCAGTCGCCATAGTCCACATACTCGCTCACCGCGTCGCCTGCGCCCGGCCCGACGCCGCCCGGCCCATTGGCCGCTCCCCACCAGTTCTCCCGCGCGTTCAAAGTCACAGCAGGATCGGCGTTGCGCACGCCGTAGTCGCTGTTGCCGGTGATGTTGTTGTCCCGGACGGTGGGGGCTGCGTCGCTGTCGCTCAGGACGCCGCCACCCTGGTTAGCAGTAATGTGATTCTGACGGATGGTGGGGCTGGCGCCGTTCTCGCAGAAGATGGCAGCATAAGCGTCGTCAGCGATGACGTTGCCAGCGATGTCGGCGGTGGAATCGTCCAGGTGGATGCCGGTGTTGCAGGTGTTGGAGCGGATGGTGTTGCCATGGGCAACAGAGACTTCAGATCTGACCAGATGGATGCCCCGGCAATTGTCGTAGATCTGGTTGCGCGTGATGCTCTCCAGGTACGATTGCCAGGCATAGATGCCGCTTTGGGGATGCTCGCTGATGGCGTTGCGAGTCACATTGATGTGGCTGGAACTTCGTACCTCCACCCCGTACTGCGCATTGGCGCCGATCCTGTTCTCCCAGATGTCGCTCTTGGATACGCCGTTTAGATAGATGCCGGCGCCCCGGTTGAACCGGATGATGTTGGCGGCGATGCGCGCCTCGCTAGTCTCGAACAGGTGAATGCCGTGGCCATCATTGGGGTCAAAAAGGCCAGCAGCGTCTATGCCGATACGATTGTTGAAGACGTTGATCCCGGACGCCCGGGCAGCGAGACCAGGCCCATCGTTACCAGAGACCAGGTTGTCGCGGATGGTACTGCCGTGGCCGGGATTAAGGCTGATGCCGCCTTTTTTGTTGAGGCGAATCTCGTTCGATGTGATGCGGGAATTCTCTCCCCAACCCATCACCCCCCAACCCAAGTTTCCCTCAATGTGGTTTCCATGTACCTGAGTATTGTTAGTTATGTTGGCCAAATATACGCCACTCCCTACATTGTGTAATGCCCCTCCATCCACCGCGCCGCCGATGATATTGCCCAGCACGCGGTTGTCGTCACCTTCTATGGATACGCCGTGCCCCATGTTCCCCGAGATCAGGTTCCCCTCGCCCTGGCCCTCCCCGCCAATCAGATTGGAATCCGACGAAGAACAGTGAACGCCATCCCCTCCGTTGGGCCAGGCGGTCCGGCCATCGGGTCCTGCGCCGATATAGTTGCCCTGAATACTGTTTGTATTCGAATTATACATATCGACACCATTTTTGCCGTTTGCAGAAATGATGTTTCTCTCCGCCTCCGTAGCGCCGCCGATCACATGGCTGAGTCCACGCCAGATGTCGATGCCATTCTCACCGTTACGAGTGATCAGATTGCCATAGATGCGACATTGAAAACCACCGATAAGCTCGATGCCATCGCCGTCGTTCTCCCGGATGGTATTATCCGCTATAGTGCAGTTATAGCCGAAGCGGCCTGCGATGACGCCGTTGCCAGAGCCGGTGATCGTGAACCCCTTGATCGTCACCTCCGATTTCCCTAGGTCGAATTCTCCATCCATAGTGGTGACGTCGCGGCCCCCTGTCGAGTAGACGGTCAACCAGGATTTGTTGACCCTAACTTCTTCCCGGTAGGTTCCCGGACAGACGGCGATGTGGTGCCCGCCCTGGGTGTCGTTGTCGTCAATCGCGTGCTGGATAGCGGCAAAGCCCTCGTTCGTATCGGTGTTGCGCACGGCGGCGATACGGTGCGCGCTGCTGCTGACCGGCGTGGGCGGCAGCAGCACATAGCTTTCGTAGTGGTGCGGCGACTCGACCGGGTGGGCGTTCACCCAGAGAGCCTGCGTGGTCACGTCGAAGGTCTGCACCGGCCAGGGGGTGATGGGCGGCTGCTTGAACCGGTACACCACGCGTAGGGTGATGGTTGTGCCTGCAGGGATGCGACGGCCGATCGCCAGCGTGATCTGCCCGTCATCGGCGCCGTACACGCCGCTGCTGAGCAACTGGTTGCCCAGGTAAAGTTCGACCCGTTCGATGTCGGTCTGCTCGTTGCCCGCGCCCGAACCCTGGAAGGTGATAGTCGCCGCCTCCCAATCAGCCAGCTCGTCCACGGTCAGGGTCACGGTAAAGACCGTCACCGTGCTCGTCAGCGCCTCGTGCGGGCAGAGGTCGTGCAGCACTGCGCTGCCCCCCAGAGTCAGGGTAGGTGTCACTACAGCCCCACCTCCGATAACAATGCGCGGCACGCGCAATTTGTTCTCCTTACTCTCCACTTCAACCAAGACACTCTCACCCTGCTTCTGTTGGCTGTCGCGCACCATGGTGCTGCTCTTGCCGGTCGCTTCCTGAATAATGCGAGATTGGTTGCCCTGGCCGTCGCCGATCTGCATCTGCCGCGTGCCGTTTTCGATCCACGTCGAAAGCCAGCCCCAATTCCCACGCAGCATTGACTGCACCATGTAGTAGGGCATCATCGCCGCTGCATGCACTTCTTCTCCCGTGTCGGCTGGTGCGAGCGGTTGCGAACGCACATTGCCGGGCAGTTCCCGGTAGTCAATCTGCTGCACGCCCGCCGCCTCTTCGATGCGGAAGGTGACGACCAGCGGGTTGGGACGCACGGATTCGCTGTTGATGTGGGCAATGGCAGCAAGTTGATCCGCACCGTCGCCGTCGAGGGCGTAGCTCATCCGCCAGTCGCAGCGCCCGGCAAATGTGTAGAGCGTGCGCTGGCTCCAGCTCCCCGCTGTCCACGTCGCCAGTTTGAGCACAATCGGATAGTCGGTGTTGGGCGTCTGGTAGCCAGTGCAGTCGGCGTAGAGCACATAGAGCTTGCCGCCCTGCACGGCGATCTTGGGCGTCTGCTCCTGGTAGGCTGCCGTCGGTGCCAGCGTCGCCAGCGTCGCGGGGGCGCTCCAGCCCGCACCGCCGAAGGCGGCATAGCGTAGAACGTGATTGTCGCCGTCCACTGCAACATAAACCAGGTGAGCGTTGTTGGCCCCCCCGACGCCGATGTCGAAACCCAATGCCTCGCCCGGCAGATCGACGACGCGCGTCACCCAGACGCTGCCGCTCAACATGGCATGAACAAGGGGTTGGTTGTGCTGGCCGTAGGCCAGATGGGGCGCGCCGCTGTCATCCACCGCCAACGCCAGCGCTGGTGAACCGGGATTGCCAGCGACCAACTGTTTCGTCCATGTCGCCGCCCCCGCAGCGCGAACCGCATAGTAAAGGTTTTCGGCCTGCCAAACCACGTGGGTTGCGCCGTTGTCACCCAGCGCAACGGCGGCGCTGCCCAGAGTGCGACTCTCATCGACGACCGAAGAGGTAAACGCTGCTGCCCGCACAGGCTCATTGGCAGCGGCATAGCGCAGCGTCCGGTCGGGGCTGTAGTAATAGGCGAGATGCGCTTTACCCGCACCGTCTACGGCAAGCATGGGACGCGGGTCATCGTAGCGATAGTGCAGGCTGGCGACTGTCTGCGTCTCCCAGGCGCCGCCGGCTAACCCACGCGCCGCATAGTCTATGCGCATGGTGTAGTCGCCGTAGCTCCCGCTGCGCGTCGCACCGACGATCCCGATGACGCCGCCGTTCACGGCCAACGCTGCGCTCTGGCGCAGGTAGTTGGTGGGTGCACTCTCGTCGACCAGGCTGACCTGCCAGGTCGCACCGCTCCCCTGGGCATGATAGAGGCTGCGGAAGCCTTGATAGAATGCAACGTGCGCAGTTGCGCCGTCGAAAGCGAGGCTCGGATAATAGAAGAAGTCGTTGCCCTGTGCGATGACGGCGAAATTGCTCCAGGGTGCGGCGGCAGCGTAGGTATAAAGGCGCAGTTGGCGCGGCGTCGTCTCCTTGTAAATACAGGCGACGTGCGGCGTGTTCGCAGCATCCACGGCCAGCGAAAAGCCGTCGCTGTAAACTGCACAGTTGGGATAGGCCACAGCCACCACCGGCGCACGCCACGCTGCCCCGTCGTAGCGGGTGTAGTAGAGGCTGTTCGTGGAGGCGTTGCCCAGCTCATTGTAGACGAGGTGTAGAGTGCCGTCACTGCCCTGCGCCAGGTCGAGCTTGAAGTTGCTGGAGACGCTGCCGATCTGCGCAATCTCCGTCACTGTCCAACCCGTCACAGCCTGGCGCGCCAGCCACAGCCGCCGATCGCCGTAGAACGCAATCACCGGGCGCTCCTGCGCGTCGAGAATAAGCGCAGCATAGCGCACATCGGTCACCGTCCCAGGCACGGTCGTGACCGTCCAGCCGCCGTTGTCGGCGACCTGCCCGGTCAATGCCGGCTGGGTGGCGTAATAGAGCGCGGCGCCGCCGTAAGCGATGTGGCGCACACCGCTGCTGTCGACGGCGATGTGGCGCCAACTCCCCAACCGGTAGTCGAACTTGTGTGGCGCATCCAACGGCTCGCCGTCGTCCCACCGCTGAGCAGGGCTGCTGGTTGCGCCTGCCGACTCGACGGCCAGCGGATGGCTGAGCACGGCCGTGTTGTAGATGACGCTGGCGGTGTTGAGCACGGCGGCATAGGTCAATGTGACCGGCGCGCCCGCCGCCAGATCACCACTCCAGGTCACGGTGCGATCGGCAGATTGGTAGGTAGGCGCCCCCGCTGTCGCTTGCAGCAAACCATCAACAATCTCCAGACCGGCGGGCAGTGCGTTCTTCATCACTGCGCCGTCCGCCATCCCGCCGCCCGTGTTCTGCAGCGTCACCGTGTAGGTGAGGGTGTCGCCGGTTTCTGGGAAATCGTCGTTGGGCGTGATGGCGACATCGAGGCGCGGGCGCGAAGGGCTGAAACGCACGGCCAGCCCGGCCTGCGCCGGGCAGCTTGCGCCCTGGCAGTAGGTCAGGTAATCGGCGCGGTTGGCAGCGTACCCGATGATGCCGGCCGTTGCATCGTTGCTGCCGGCGGGCACGGTGTGATACTGATAGACGACGGCGTGGCTCTCCAGGTCAAGGATGATCTGGAACGTGGCAGACGCCCCCGTGGCAACATGGGTGACGCCGTTGTACTGCACAACGAAACTCTGATGACCGTTGTAGGCTGTGGTCGCCTGGTAGTAGACTGTGCCGTCGCGTAAATCTGCGCATAAGGCGGGCAGAGCTTCTGATGGCTCACGCTGCGCCGGATTGCACTGGGCGATCACGTCGCTGCCGAAAATCTCCTTGAAGCTGGCGTAACCGTTGATGGTGACATAGATTTTTGTATACGTGCGGTCGTAGAAGGCGAAAGGCGCAGGCAGGTCGAGCGCAGTGGCGGCAGTATCGGCGTCCAGGAAATTGACGAGCGCGCCGCTGCCGGAGATGTCCACCCAGTTGTAGAGCGCCGGCGTGGTCAGGCTGTCGGCGAAGACGTAGCCAAAAGCGTCGGGGCCGCCGGTGGATTGCGTCGCCGCCAATACCAGAGACGGGCTGCCATTCCGTGCGCCGAACAGCGTCCATACGCCGGCCAGGAGCAGCAGGGCCACGATGAGAGAAAGTGCGAGCGATTTGATTTTTTGGTTCACCTGTGCCCCCCTTCAGCTATGGGTGATTGGCTAATCCACGAAACATCAACCGGATGCCGTAGCGCAACTGTGCATCAACGTCCACCTCCTCCGGCGCATAGACCCAGTGCAGCAGCGTGCCGCTCAGCAGTGCATCCAGCGCCCGCGCCGCCTGCCGCGCTTCGGTCGGCGCGAACTCGCCGCTATCAATCCCATCCTGGATGATGCTTTCCAGTAGCCCGGTCACCTGATCGATAAACTCGCTGATCACCGCGCGCACTTCGTCGCGGCGCAGGCCCAGGGCGCAGAACTCGTAGAAGATAGGCATCAGCGGCAGCACCTCGGCTTCGTCGGCGATGAGGCTTTCATAGTAGGCGGTGAGCCGCTCGGTGGCCGCGCCGGGCAGGTCGTGCGCCGCCTGCAAGCCGGCGAGCTCCTGTGCGAAGAGCTGCTCGGCGATGGCGCGAATGAGGGCATCCTTGTTCTTCAAGTAGAGGTAGATGGTGGCCTTGTTGATGCCCGCCGCGTCGGCGATGTCTTCCATTGTGGCGACATCGAAGCCTTTGGCGGCGAAGACGGCGGTGGCGGCCTCGATGATCTGCCGGGTGCGCATCTCACTGACGTTGGGTCTGGGGGTCATTAGAGCTTCCGTGATAGGTAACTAACCATTCAGTTATATTATATCGAATGAATCGAGGTTTGTCAAGCGCGCGCGGAATCAGATCTATCCAGTCCTCCGGCGGTTGGAAACCGCTGCCACGTCTGCGAAGTCGACCTGCGCCGACTGGGCGTCAGCCGACGCAGGTCGGCTTTGCACTGGTTGCC
>MNXL01000007.1 GCA_001871755.1 Anaerolineae bacterium CG2_30_64_16 | reverse complement strand
GCTGGTCCTGGGGGCCGGGCTCCTTCGGTAACAGCGGCACTCAGCCGCCCCAGGTAGCTTTCTCTGACATTTGCGTCCCGCCGACCGCCACGCCCACCCCGACCGCGACGGCTACCCGCGTGCCCCCGACCCCCACGCCGACGTCCACGCCAATCCCGCCGGCCAAAGCGCCGGACGTCCGATTCGAGACCAGCGCGACCGCGTTGGAATCCGGTGCGTGCGCGGTCTTGAAATGGATCACCTGGGACGCTGACCGGGTGACCTTGAACGGGGAGGCGGTCCTGGCCCAGGATCGCCGCGAGGTGTGTCCGGCCGCGACGCAACGCTACACCCTGGTCGCGACCAATGCCGCGGGGCAGACGACGCGCGCGCTTGCGGTCGACGTGGCCTCACCGACTACGCTGCCGGCCCCCTCGACGCCCTCTGCGCCTGGCCCGGCCACGCCTGGCCCGGCCACACCCCAGTCACCCGCACCGGCCAACGCAGCCACCGCGGCGCCGACCGCCTTATCCGCAGACGTGGTGACCGCATCGCCGCCCGCGCCCGAACCCGCGCCGGCGCGTGGTGGGTTGGTGCGCGTCCCTGTGGCGCAGGCCCAGGCCGCCGACGCCGAGGCGGTTGCGCCGAGTCCATCACGCCAGCCCATTGAGCTCCTCAGTGCGACCGTCACACAGCCGGCTGTGGCTTTGCCCACGGCCATTCCTACGGCCACCCCCATGTCCAGGCAGGCGCTGGGCCTGACTGGCCGCCCAACCTCTACGCCGATCTTGCTGGCGCGCGTACCGGCGACTGGCTCGAACGGCCTGCGCAGCTCGGGCGCCCCGGCGCAGCAGGTCGGTGAGGGGCATGGTGACGCCGCCGACTACGTGCCACCAGACCGCCATTTCAGCCCTGCCTTGTTGCCGGGCTACGCATCTTGCCTCTTCACCGCCGCGCTGCTGTTGGTCGCCGGTTTTGTAGTGACGCGGCGACGGGCGCAGGTAGGACGAGAGGGTTGAGGTGGGGGACGTACTGCGTATTGCGTACTGTGCACTGCGGGCGTGAGGCATCGCCCGGGAACGACGGATTACGGAATACGCCGTACGAAACACGCAACACAACACACACACATGCCGTCAAACGACACTTTCCACCCCGTGGCCTGGTCCGCCTGGCTGGCTGCCGCCTTGCTGCCGGCGCTTTCTACGCGTAACCCTTTCTATCTGTGTCTGACCCTGCTGGCGGCCGCAGTGAGCTATCTGGCCTTGGGGCGGCGGAGCGCGCTGGCGAAGAGCTGGGGCGCCTTTGTCCGGTTCGGCGCGTTCTTGTGGCTGTTGACGATCCCCTTCATCGCCCTGACCGCGCATCACGGTGAGATCGTGCTGTTTCGCCTGCCCGCGAGCTGGCCGGTGATCGGTGGCCCTATCACCGGTGAAGCGTTGATCTACGGATTGACCGGGGGACTTTCGCTGCTGGCCCTGCTGCTCGTCTTCGCGGTGTTCAACGTGGCGGTGGACCAGGGCCGATTGTTGCGCATGACCCCCGGTTTTATCTACCAGGCCGGCGTCGTCACGGCCATCGCGGTGGCGTTCGTGCCGCAGATGGTGGCTTCATGGCAGGCGATCCGCGAGGCGCAACAGGTGCGCGGGCACCGACTGCGTGGCGTGCGCGATCTGCTGCCTCTGATCATGCCGCTGCTGGTGACAGCGTTAGAGCGGGCGATGCAGTTGGCCGAATCGATGGAGGCGCGTGGGTTTGGCGGCCAGGTGCTCGCGGCCAGCGCCAGGCAGCGCATCGCCGAACAACTGGCCATTCTGGTGGGGTTGGGCGCGCTGGGGGCCGGGTTTGCGGGCCTCGGATTCTGGCCGGGACACCGGGTCCTGGTCGGCCTCTTGCTGGCCGTCGGCGGGGGCGCGCTGATCTGGGCCTTCTGGGATCAGGGGCGCCGCGTGCGACGCACCCGATACCGGCGCTGGCGGTGGGAGCGCGGCGATCGCGTCGTGCTGGTCGTCAGCGCATTGGCCGCGCTCGGTTGGCTGGTCGCCTGGCTGGCGCGCGGCGATTGGCTGTTCTTCTACCCGTATCCGCCCTATTCCCCCTGGCCGACCTTCCAGCCGGCCCTGGGGTTGCTGATTCTGGCGTTGGCGGCGCCGGGGCTGTTGCTACGACCGGACCTTCAACACATGACGACGTAAGGCATAGGTTGGAAGGAGCAGGGCAAGTGTCGAAAAACGAAAAACGAAATCCGCAGCCGGCATGGCGAGAGATGTAGGAAGAGTTACGGCTTGCGTTTTACGTTTTGAAAGAGCCTGGCTGACGTGATTCAACTCTCTCATGTCACCTACACCTATCCCGACCAGCCCGCGCCCGCGCTGGCCGATTTTTCGGTCAGCATCGAGCCGGGCGAGTTCGTGCTGGTGGTCGGCCCATCGGGTGCGGGCAAATCCACTTTCCTGCGGAGCCTGAATGGGCTGGTGCCGCACTTCTACGGCGGTCGCTGGGCCGGCCGCGCCGAGGTTTTCGGCCGCGACCCGGTGGTTGCCGCGCCGCGCGGCATGGCCGACCTGGTGGGGCTGGTCTTCCAGGACCCGGAGGCGCAGTTTGTCGTGGACACCGTGGAGGACGAGCTGGCCTTCGCGATGGAGAACTTCGCCCTGCCCCAGGCCACCATGCGCAAGCGCGTCGAAGAGGTGCTGGACCAGATGAACATCGCCCACCTGCGCAACCGGCGGATCAGCACCCTGTCCGGCGGTGAGAAGCAACGGGTGGCGATCGCGTCCGTGCTGGCGTTACAGCCGGAGCTGTTGGTGTTGGACGAGCCGACCTCGCAGCTCGACCCGCAGGCCGCGGAGGAGGTCCTGATCGCGCTGCGCCACCTCAACGAGGACCTGGGGCTGACGGTGGTCCTCAGCGAGCACCGGTTGGAACGCGTGCTGCAATACGCGGATCGCGTGCTCTATCTGCCTGCGCTGGGCGCGCCGTCGGTGCTGGATGCGCCGCGGATCGTGGCCGCGCAGTTGCCGCTGGTACCGCCGTTGATCGAGTTAGGGCGCCGGCTGGATTGGCGCCCATTGCCGCTGACGATCAAGGAGGGCCGGATCCACGCACGGCGACTGGCGGATCGCGCACTGAAGTCTGACGATAGAGCGACCGGGTTACAGGGGGGAGCTTCAGGGCCGCGGCCGGGCTCCTCCGCGCCCCCACTCTTCGGCTCCGTTGCCCGTGCAGTGGCGGTGAGTGATCTGCACTACGCGTACGACGGACACCGGGCCTTGCGCGGGGTAAACCTGGCGGTGCAGCGGGGCGAGTTCGTGGCGTTGATGGGCCGCAACGGGTCCGGGAAGAGCACGCTGCTCAAGCAGTTGGTCGGGCTGCTGAAGCCGGACCAGGGCCGCGTGACCGTGTTCGAGATGGACACCCGTCAGGCGCGGATGGAAGAGATCATCCGGCGGGTGGGCTACGTGCCGCAGCACCCGGGGGCGTTGCTCTTCAGCGACACGCTGGCCCTGGAGCTGGCGTTTACCCGCCGCGGACATGGGCTGCCACCCGACCCGGCCGCAGATCAGGCGTTGTTGGCGCGGCTGGGTCTGGCTGCGCTGGTGGAACGGGACCCGCGTGACCTGAGCGGAGGCGAACAGCAGCGGGCTGCGCTGGCGTCGATCCTGGTCGCCAATCCCGATCTGATCTTGCTCGACGAACCGACGCGCGGGCTGGACTACGCCCAAAAGCGCGGGCTGACCGACCTGTTGCGGGGCCTGAGAGCCGAGGGCTGCACCATCATCATGGCCACCCACGACGTCGAGCTGGCGGCCGCCTGCGCCGATCGGGTCGTATTGATGGCCGAAGGGGAGGTGGTTGTGGACGGCCCGGCGCGGGAGGTCATGAGTGATTCGCAGGTCTTTGCCTCCCAGATCAACAAGCTGTTTCGCGACCCGCGCTACCTGGTGGTGGATGACGTCATACAAGCTTTGGCGACCCGCGGCGAAGGCCCAACCAACTATACTTGACAAGGTGACAAGGTGAAAAAACCTCACTTTATGACCGTGGCGAGTATCACTAACAAACCAACCAACAAACCAACCAACTAACCCAACCAACAAACCAACCAACTCAACCAACCAACCATCCAATGACCGAAACTCGCACACAAAAACTGTTATCCGGCGCTATCCTGCTCGTCGCCAGTCTCCTTGGGTTGGGCGCGTTCCTGTACCCCTTCTTCCAGGCCAGCTTGCCGAGCACGGGGATGATGGCTCACGCGACCGATGCGCCCCTGTTGTTCATCCTGTTGCTGCTGCTGTGCCTGGCCGCGGTGTTCGCCAGCCTCACGGGTCGGCAGATGACCAGCAAGCTCGTGGCCGTCCTCGGCATCCTGACCGCGCTCAGCGCGGTGCTGCGTGTGGCGCCGGGACCGGCGGGCTTCTCCGCGATCTTCTTGCTGCCAATCCTGGCCGGCTATTGCTACGGGCCGACCTTCGGCTTTCTGTTGGGCGCGTTATCGCTGCTGGTCTCCGCGTTGATCGGCGGATCGGTGGGGCCGTGGATGCCCTATCAGATGTTTGCGACCGGGTGGGTGGGGCTGCTTTCGGGCTGGCTGCCGGAGCTCCCCTGGCAGCGCCGGTGGGAACCGGTGATGCTGGCCGTCTGGGGCTGGGTGCTGGGGTTGGTGTTCGGTGCGATCATGAACATCTGGTTTTGGCCTTTCCTGGCTGGTAGCGCGCAGGCCGGTCAAGGGTGGCAGCCGGGGATGTCGATCTGGCCCGCGCTGCGGAACTACGCAGCCTTCTACGTAGCCACTTCGTTGTGGTGGGATGTGGGCCGAGCCGGCGGCAACGCACTGCTGCTGCTCCTGTTCGGCGCCCCCATCCTGCGCGTGCTTCGCAGATTTCGCAGTCGGTTCCGGTTCGATGTCGTGCCGGAGGTCGTCCTCACGCGATCTCAATCCCCGCGCCCGCAATAACCTCGCCGATCTCCCAGACTGCCAGATCCCGCGCCGCGCAGAATGCCCGGAACATGTCGATTTGCGCCGCGGGCACGGCGATCAGCAGCCCGCCGGAGGTCTGCGGGTCGTGGAGCAGCGTCTCCTGCCAGTCGGTCACGGGGCGTGTGTAGGTGACCAGCCCGTTGTAGAAGGCGTAATTGCTGTGCGCGCCGCCAGGGAAGATCCACCCCTCGGCGTATTCCCAGGCGCCGGGCAACCACGGCAGCGCATCGAACCGGATGCGCAGGCGCACGGCGCTGGCCTGGGCCATCTCCGACGCGTGGCCGATCAGCCCGAAGCCGGTGATATCGGTGGCCGCGCGCACGCCGACCGCTTGAGCAGCGTGCGCGGCGGTCCGGTTGAGCTGTGTCATGCTGGCGATGGCGGCTTCCAGATGGGCCGCCTCCACCGAGCCGCGCTTGACCGCGGTGGTGATCGTGCCGGTGCCCAACGGCTTGGTCAGCACGAGCCGGTCGCCGGGCCGGGCGCCGCCCTTAGTCAGGATGCGCTCCGGGTGCACCATGCCCGTCACGGCCAGCCCGTACTTGGGCTCCTTGTCCTGAATGGTGTGCCCCCCGGCAACGGCCGCGCCGACCGATCGCACCACATCCGCACCCCCGCGCAGGATCTCTGCCAGCAGACTGGCGGGCAGATCGAGCGGGAACGCGGCCAGGTTGAGCGCAAACAGCACTTCGCCGCCCATCGCGTAGACGTCGCTCATGGCGTTGGCCGCGGCGATGGCCCCGAACTCATAGGGCGTATCCACGATCGGCGTGAAGAAATCCACGGTCTGGATCAGCGCCTGCGTCTCGTTGAGCCGGTACACTGCCGCGTCGTCGGGGGATCCCAGCCCGATCAGTAGATTCGGGTACGCGTCGGCGGGAAACAGATCCTCCAGTGAGCGCAGAACCTGCGCAAGCTGCTCAGGGGGCAGCTTGGACGCTCAGCCGGAGCACGAGCTGAGGCTCGTGAGCTTGATAATCTCTTCGCGGGTCAAAGGATGAACCTTTCTTCACTGGATTCCTACCTGCACGGGAATGATCCGCCTGGCGTTTCCAGGTGCGGCCAACGCATTATACCCGGCCTGCCCGCGACTGTCAAGCGCGAAATGTAGTTTCGCCCGCTTTCGGTGCGCCGGGTTTGTGGTAGACTGGAATCCAGGATCGAGCCGGGCACAAGATGCCCGCGTGGTTTGCAGACATTAGACGATTATTGTACAATGCCGGCATCAGCATAGTTGCATCACACGAGGAAGGAAGAAGCTATCATGCCCAAGATCGCAATCACCGGTAAGGGGGGCGTCGGCAAGACCACACTGACGGCCCTGCTCTCGCACGTCTATACCCAACGCGGCCAGGATGTCATCGCCATCGACGCGGACCCGGCGGGCAACCTGGGGATGGCCTTCGGGCTGCCAGCCGCGCGCGATGCTGAGCTCAAGCCGATCGCCGAGATGGAGACGTTGATCTACGAACGCACGGGCGCGCAGCCCGGCAGCATCGGCGGCTGGTTCAAGCTCAATCCCAAGGTGGACGACCTGCCCGAAAGCCTGAGTATCACCCACCGCGGGGTGCGGTTACTGCGGCTGGGTTCTGTGCGTGGCGGGGGCGCCGGCTGCATCTGCCCCGAGAGCGCCCTGCTGCGGGCGCTGGTCACGCACCTGCTCCTGCGCAAGAACCAGACGCTGTTGATGGACATGGAGGCAGGGATCGAGCACCTGGGCCGAGGCACGGCCGACTCGATGGACGCGTTCATCATCGTCGTGGAGCCGGGGTTGCGCAGTTTGGGGACCGCGCGGCAGATTCAGGGGCTGGCCGCGGAGATCGGTGTCAAGCGCGTCTATCTGGTGGCCAACAAGACGCGCGGGGCTGGAGATGAAGCCTTTGTCCGCGCGCATGCGCCTGACCTGCCGCTGTTGGGCAGCCTGCCCTTCACGTTGGACGCGTTGGCTGCCGATCAGGGCGGGCTGGCGGTTTTCGACCAGGCGCCCGTGCTGTTGGCTGCCGCTGAACGGATCGCTGACGCGTTGGCCGCTTGAGCATTCGAGGCTGAGCGCACTGGGCCAGCATACACTTCCAGGAGGCTTGCCGATGGCCGACCCGCGTCGCATGCGTAGCTACGACGATACGCCCATCTACACCATCAAGACAGTGGTGCAGCAAACCGGGATCACGCCGGCGACGCTGCGCGCCTGGGAGCGACGCTACGGCGTGCTCGAACCTGGCCGCAGCGAGGGGGGGTATCGGCTGTACTCGGAACGGGACATTGCAACGCTGCTCTGGTTGAAAAGCCAGGTCGATGACGGCGTTGCGATCAGCCGCGCGGTGGCGTTGCTGGAACGCCATCACGAAGCAGGCGAGACCCCGGAGTTGGCAATGACCGTGAAGCCGATCGGGACAGGGGTCAGCGCGGGGGTTCGCAGTACGGTGGTGATCATCGGCGATCTGCTGGCCGCACTGTTGGCGTTCGATGAGAGCACAGCCGAGATGGTGCTGAGCGAGGCGTTCGGTCTGTTCCCGGTGGACGTGGTGGCCGAAGAGATCATCGCCCCGACCCTGGCGGAGATCGGGGAGCGGTGGCATCGCGACGAGGTCACGATCGTCCAGGAACATTATGCCACCGCTTTTTTGCGTCGGCGCTTGACGAGCCTATTCAATGCGTACGACCAGCCGGCATCCGGGCCGCTGGCCATCACCGGCGCCGCGCCGACCGAGTGGCACGACGTCGGCATTCTCCTGGTTTCCCTGGCGTTGCGCCGGAACGGTTGGCGCGTGCTTCACCTGGGGCAGAACGTCCCCGCGCGGCACCTGATCGACGCGGCGACGCGGTTACGTCCAGCCCTGGTGTGTCTCTCCGCAGCCATGTTTTCCAGTGCGGCCGAGCTGCTCCCGATCGCTGACGCGCTCAAGCGGCTGCCTGAACCCCGACCCCGCCTGATGCTCGGCGGCCGGGCCTTCAACGCCAACCCTGAACTCCGGGATCGCTTCCCCGAGGCCTACGTCGGGGCCTCGGCACGCGAGCTGATTTCGGTTCTTTGACCTGGCACTGTGGCCGTTCCCCGACCGAGCCACCGTGGAACGGTCAAGGAGAACGGCCACAGCCCTCTCATGGCTGTGGAGAATACCCCTGTGATTTTCTCAAGACGATCTTGCGCGACGCGCAGGAGACGGGTATACTGGTATACTAGTATACTGGTGCGTAGCTCTTTGCCAGGAGAAAGCACCTCATGACAACCGAAGCGGCCTACATCCCGAAGGTCATGCGGATCCACTTGCAGCTCAGCCAGTATCCGGTGCTTGGTGACGTGATCCGCGAACGCATGCGCGAGGAGATTCTTCGCCGCGGGATCGTCACCCGCGAGCAATTTGCTACTGAAGCCCGTGAGAAGGCGATCGATTCCCAACGCCGCGAGGGCATCACGCGCCCCTATGAGGAGGAGCCCTCCGATGTGTGGGAGCGACGCCTGGCGCACTTCCGCGAGAGCCTGACGGACTTCTATTTTGCCTACAACGTGCCCTACACGCGTTTCGAGGAGATCGTGAGGGAGGTGCTTCAGCAGCGGTCTGAGGCTGAGAAGTTCCTGGCGTACAACCCGGAGTTGGCGTCGTGGAGCATGCTGTTTCAGCAGGGGGAACAGTACGAGGCGTTACCGCCCGAGGAACGCGCCAAGGTGTGGCATCACCTGCAAGAAACTAAGGTGGTGCTGATCAAGGCGATGATCAGTGATCAGTTGGCCTTTGTCCGGGTGGCCAAGGAGTACCTGACCATCGCGGATCTCCAGTGGATCCGGGCCCACCGGATCGGCCGGGGCAAGATCGGCGGCAAGGCCGCAGGGATGATGTTAGCGTGGAAGATCTTGCAGCAGACCTTTGCCAACCACGGGGAAGCGGGTGAGCCGGTCGACATCGTCCTGCCCCAGTCCTATTTTATCGGTGCGGATGTGATGTACGATTTCCTGGCCGTGAACAACCTGCTCAACTACATGAACCAGAAGTACAAGAACATCGAGCAGGTCGAGAGCGAATACCCGGAGATCAGGGCAGCCTATGTCCGCGGCCGCTTTCCCGGCGATATCCTCGACCGGCTGCGCGATCTCCTGGCCGAGGTCGGCCCCCAGCCGCTGATCGTGCGCTCGTCCAGCCTGCTGGAGGACCGTTTCGATGCCTCTTTTGTCGGCAAGTACGAAAGTGTGTTTTGTCCTAATCGGGGCACTCCGGACGAAAACCTGAAGGCGCTGACCCAGGCGATCGCCCTGGTTTATGCCAGCATTTCGAAACCGGACGCCATCCTTTATCGCAAACAGAAGGGGCTGTTGGATTACGACGAGCGGATGGCTGCGCTGATCCAGGTCGTCCAGGGGTCCCGGTATGGGGACTATTACTTCCCGGCCGCGGCCGGCGTGGCCTACAGCCGCAACCCGTTCATCTGGAACTCCAAGCTGCGCCGGGAGGATGGGTTCATGCGGATTGTGATTGGGCTGGGCACGCGGGCTGTCGAGCGCGTCGGCGAGGACTACCCGCGGATGGTCGCGCTCAGCCATCCGCAGTTGCGCCCCGAGACCAGCGCCCAGCAGATCCGGTACTATTCCCAGTACTACTTGGACGCGATCAACCTGCCAGCCAACGAATTTGGGACCTATCGCATCAGCGACGTACTGGCCGGCGACTATCCAGGTTTGCGGCTCCTGGCTTCTCTGGACAAGGGCGACTACGTCAGTCCGATGGTGGTGAACGACCCGAACCTGGATCCGCGCTCGCTGGTGATGACCTTCGATGGGCTATTGGGGCGCACCACGTTTATCGAGAACATGAAGACGGTCCTGAAGGCGCTGGAATTCAGCTACGGCCGGCCGGTGGACATCGAGTTCACCGTTTCCGTGGACGACGCTTATCCGACGCCAAACGTTGTATTGCACCTGCTCCAGTGCCGCACGCAAAGCTCTCAGATCCTCGACGAAGCGATCCGCATCCCCGAGCAGGCGCCAGAGCGGGACATCATCTTCGGCACTGTCAAACTGGTGCCGACCGGGCGAGTGCGCAACGTGGCCTACATCGTCTACGTGGACCCTCAAGCTTACGGGCAAATGGCCGATCCGAGCCTGAAGCTGGAGTTGGCGCGGCTGATCGGCCGGCTGAACCAACGGCTTGAGTCGCAGCCGTTCATCTTGATGGGGCCGGGGCGGTGGGGGAGTTCCAACCCTGACTTGGGGTTGAAAGTGGGCTATGCCGACATCTATAACACCCGGGCGTTGGTCGAAATCGGATGGACTCGCGGCCACAACCGGCCGACCCTCTCCTACGGCACCCACTTCTTTCAGGATCTGGTGGAGTCACACATCTACCCCCTGGCGATCTACCCGGGTGAGGAGGGCAACCCGTTCCGAGAGGAATTCTTTACCAGAGCGCGCAACGCCCTGCCAGCCTTGTTGCCCGATGATGCGCGCTTCGAGGGATACGTCAAGGTGATCAACGTGCCCGCGACGACCGGCGGCCGCGTGTTGGAGCTGGTGATGAGCGGGGAGGAGGGCAAAGCGCTGGCGTTCCTCACCTATCCTGGGGGATGACTGGTCCTCGTGACCAGCACTTCACCGATGCTATGAAGGGCCTAACCCACGAGATCCTTACTTTTTGTGCAAGAATTTTGTGGGTGGCTGGCGCTAAGTTGTCACCTTCTTGGTTCCGGCTTGTAAGCGCAGCGGCCTTGTCCGGGTTAGGAGGTTGCGATGGCCGCCGATACGCCTACCAACATCCGTAATCTGGTGATCTACGAGATCTACGTCCGCAACCACGGTCCCCACGGCACTTTTTCGGACGTGGAGGCCGATTTGCCGCGCATCCGGGCGCTGGGCGTCGATGTGCTCTGGTTCATGCCGATCCACCCCATCGGTCAGCTCCACAAGAAGGGCAGCCTGGGGTGCCCCTATTCGATCCAGGACTACCGGGCCGTCAACCCGGAGTACGGCAGCCGAGACAACTTCACCCGGTTGGTCGACCGCGCGCAAAAGCTCGGCCTGAAGGTGATGATCGACGTGGTGTACAACCACACGGCCCACGATTCCGTGCTGGTGCGCGACCATCCGGATTGGTTCCATCAGGATGCCAGCGGCGCGCTCGTGACCACGGTGCCCGACTGGAGCGACGTCATCGATCTGAAGTACTGGCTCGGGATGCCAGGCGGGGACCTCAATGAGGCGCTGGCTGACTACCTGATCGACACGCTGAAGGGGTGGATCGCGTTGGGTGTGGATGGCTTCCGCTGCGACGTCGCGTCGCTGCTGCCGGAGGCTTTCTGGGCGCGGGCGCGGCGCGAGATCGCGGCGGTCAAGCCGGGGGTGATCTGGCTGGCTGAGTCTGTGCACGCGGCTTTCGTCGGCGAGCGACGGGCTGTCGGGTTGCCTACCTTGTCCGACGGCGAGCTCTATCGGGCTTTCGATCTGACCTACGACTACGACGTCTGGCCGATCTGGCAGGCGGCCGTGCGGGGCGAGGCGCCGGTGACGTGCTACCTGGAGATGTTGCGGTTTCAGGACTGCATCTACCCGGCCAACTTCGTGAAGCTGCGCTGCGTGGAGAACCACGACCAGCCGCGCATCATGGCACTGGCCCCTTCGCGGCCGCAGGCGCTGGCGTGGACCGCGTTCCAGGCGTTCAACCGGGGCGCGTTTCTGATCTATGCCGGGCAGGAGTCGGCCGCGACCCACACCCCCTCCTTGTTCGATATCGACAAGGTGGCGTGGGGCCGCTACGAGCTGCAACCATTTCTCGCGACGCTGGCGCGGCTGAAGAAACACGCGGCGCTGGTCGCGGGCCAGTTCGTCGTGACGGCCGCTGAGCCGGCGATCCAGGCTGGCTGGACCTCGGCCGGCGAGGGACTCTATGGGGTCTTCAACGTGGCCGCGGCCACGGGCGACGTTGCCGTGCCGCTGCCGGACGGCGAATACGGTGACCTGTTGAACGGGCGACCGGTGGAGGTGCGGGGTGGTCGGCTGGCGCTGCCGGAAGTCGCGACTATTTTGCACCACACGGCGGCTCTGCGGCTGCGGCCGCTCAGCTCGGAGCTGCTGGACTGACACGGCGGTCAACGCGAGTGATCGTTAAGTGAAATCATGAGTGAGAAGGAGGTCATGAAATGCCACGGCCAAAGACAACAACTCCGGGGGCTGCCTCGGACAGTGCTCCTGCGGAGGTCTATCAACTCAGGATCGACCTCAGGGAGATCAAGCCACCGATCTGGCGGCGGCTACTGGTGCCCGGCGATATCACGCTGTACAAACTACATCAGATCATCCAGGTCGCGATGCCTTGGGATAGCTATCACCTGTACGAGTTTTCCATCGGTGGCGAGCGGTTTGGAGATCCGTCCGAAGATGATTGGGAGCCGCCCCGGAATGCCCGGCGCTACAGGTTGAACCAGATGGTACGCGAAGGCCAGAAGTTCGCCTATGTCTACGACTTTGGCGATTCCTGGGAGCATGAGATCAAGGTCGAGAAAGTGCTACCGGCAGAACCTGGCGTCCGTTATCCGGTGTGCATCACCGGCAAGCGCGCCGGCCCTCCTGAGGATTGCGGCGGTCCCTGGGGATATCTGGAGATGCTGGCGGCTCTGGCCGACCCCAAACATGCAGAGCACGACAGCATGTTGGAGTGGCTTGGCGGCGAGTTCGCCCCCGAGGCATTCGATTTGGAGGAGACGAACGCCAACCTGCGGACGATCAAGGTTAAGACCTGACAGGTTTCCCGAAATATACTGAGCGGGCGCTGGGACGAGAAAAAGGAGGGCGCGATGAACTTCATGGAGCTGGTTCAAGCACGGCGTTCAGTGCGAGCTTTTGCCGACCGGCGCGTCGAGCCGGACAAGCTCAGGGCGGTGTTGGAGGCCGCCAACCAGGCGCCTTCGGCGGGCAATTTGCAGGCATACGAGATCTACCAGGTGACGGAGCCGCGCGTGCGCGCCGCGCTGGCGCGGGCGGCCGATCAGTCTTTCATCGCGGAGTCCCCGGTGACGCTCGTCTTCTGCGCCAACCCGGGCCGCGCGGCGCGCAAGTACGGCGCACGCGGCCGTGATCTATATGCCTTGCAGGATGCCACCATCGCGGCCGCGTATGCGCAACTGGCCGCCACGGAGCTGGATCTGGCAACCGTTTGGGTCGGCGCCTTTGACACCGCCACCGTGAGCGCGGCGCTGCGCGCGCCGGGCGACTGGGTCCCGGTGGCGATCCTGCCTCTCGGCTATGCGGACGAGTTGCCGTCGGCGAGCAGTCGCCGCAGTTTGGACGACCTGGTGCATGAACTGTAGCCCTTTTGGGCAGGGTGCGGGCGCATCAATGCGGGCGCATCAATGCGGGCGCATCAATGCGGGCGCGAAAACACGAAGGCCGGGGCTTTTTTTGTGCCCCGGCCTTCGTGCGCAAAGGAGGAGGAAGAATCTGGCCCCATAGTAGCCCATCTCGCCCGATTTGCCAGTGAGCGGGCTTACTATTTCTCTCAAAACCACCACATAAATAGTCGACTCATTGTACGGTGATGCCATCCTTGAGCTTGTCAAACGTGGCCTGGCCGATGCCTTTGACGCGCATGATATCCTCGATGGTCCCGTAGGGCCGGCCCTCGATGATGCGCTGCGCCATGGCCGGGCCGACACCCGGTAACGTATCCAACTCGGCCGCGGTAGCGGTGTTGATGTTGACCAACGGCCCGGACCCGGTGGGGGCCACGGTGGTGGTTGTGGCTTGCGGTCCCGGGTTCACCGGCGGTGGCGGCGCTGGCTCTGCGATATGGGGCACGTAAACCTGAGCGCCGTCCTGGAGTGCGATGGCCTTGTTGATGCGATCCAGGTCGGCGTCGTCGGCCGGCCCGCCGGCGGCCGCGATGGCGTCGGCAACGATGCAGTCCGGGGACAAGGTGTAGACGCCCGGAACGCGCACGGCTCCAGCCACGTCGACGCGGATCGGGCCCGGCGTGGGGCTGGCGCCCGGGGTCGCGGTGGGCTGTGCGGTAGGAGGCGGCAGAATCTCGATCGGTTGTGCGGACGGCCTGCGGGTCAACCACAAGACCAGGCCCAGAACGGCCAACCAGACCAACGAAAGCCCGACGTAGCCGCGCCAGTTGCGCGCCCCACTCGGTGCGTTCATGGTCGATCCTTTCCGGGAGGAGTGAATCAGATCGACGGGTAAACGGAGCCGGCCTGGATGGCCGGCTCCGTGGCCTTGCGTCAGGCCTCTTCGGCCGGAGGATTGGGCTCAGCACCCAAGAGGCCGGCAAATGCTTTGAAGAATTCGATAGGCACTGGGAAGATGATGGTGGAGTTCTTCTCGACGGCGATTTCGGTGAGTGTCTGCAAGTAGCGGAGTTGGATCGCGGCCGGTTCCACACCGATGACCTTGGCTGCGTTCTTCAACTGCTCGGACGCGACGAACTCGCCCTCAGCGTGGATGATCTTGGCCCGCTTTTCGCGCTCAGCCTCGGCCTGGCGCGCCATGGCCCGCTTCATGGAGTCGGGCAGCTCCACGTCCTTGACCTCCACGATGCTGACCTTGATGCCCCAGGGCTCGGTCTGTTCGTCGATGATCTTTTGCAGTTTCTGGTTGATCTCGTCGCGGTGGATCAGCAGCTCGTCCAGGTCGGATTGGCCCAACACCGAACGCAAGCTGGTCTGCGAAATCTGCCAGGTGGCCCGGCGGTAGTCCTCGATCGCCACCACGGCCCGCGATGGGTCTATCACGCGGAAGTAGGCTACTGCGTTGACCTTGACGGTGACGTTGTCTTTGGTAATCGCTTCTTGCGACGGGATGTCCAACGTGATCACGCGCAGGTCGATCTTCACCATCCGGTCGATGAATGGGATGATGAAGAAGAGGCCAGGCCCCTTGGGGCCGACCAGGCGGCCAAGCCGGAAGATCACGCCGCGCTCGTACTCCTGCACGATCTTGATAGCCGCGCTGGCCAGCGCGAGGACCGCCAGGATGATGACGCCGGCGGTGGTCAGAAAATTCACGAGAGCTGCCATTGTTTTTTCCCTCCAGAGGTGAGCGAAGCAAAACGGTTTCGAGTCGGGCGACATCCCGATTACAGCGGTTTCATGGGCGGCCCGGTAACGCCGCACCGGTAACGCACACCAGGATTATACTCTACAACCGGCAAAATGGGAAGCGGGGGGAAATGTGAAAGAGGGAGTGAGTTCTTGGAGAAAAAGTCGCTGCATTTGACGTAAGCGGCGCTCTGTGCTATGATTGCACCGGTTCTGATGGGTCATTGGCGCCCTCCCGTGGCAATTGTGCGCCGGCGTGGAGGGCGTATTTTTCAATCTTGAACTTGTCCGGAGGCCAATGGTTTCATGCGCATCGGTATTGACACCAGGCTGGTTTATTACACCCGAGCCGGTATCGGTGAGTATACCCTCCGTTTAGTCCAGGCGCTGGCGATGACCTATGCGGAGGATCGATTTATCCTCTTGCAGGATCGGCGGAACCCGCAGCCGCTGATCGAAGCCCCTAATGTGGATGTCGTCACCAGTCTCATACCCAGTCACCACCGGGCGGAACAGCTCCTGCTACCCTTCGCAGTCAACGGACTGCCCATCGATGTCTTCCACAGCCCTGACTTCATCCCGCCTCTACGCGCCAGAGGGCCTTCGGTCATCACCATCCATGATCTGGCGTTCCTGATCTATCCGCATTTTCTCACCAAAGAAGGCGCCCGCTACTACGGGCAGATCGACCGCGCGGTGCGCCATGCTGACCAGATCATCGCCGTCTCCGAGAGCACCAAACGCGATCTGCTCAAGCGGCTGGGCGCGCCGGAGGATAAGATCTCGGTGATCTACGAGGCCGCCGCGCCCTGTTTTCAGCCGGAGGATCGGACCGAGGCGTTGCGCCACGTGCGCGCGCGCTATGACCTGCCTGAGGAATTCATCCTGTTCGTCAGCACCATCGAGCCGCGCAAGAACGTCATCGGGCTGTTGCGGGCCTACCGGCGGCTGCGCGACGACTACAAGCTGATGCCCGCGCTGGTGTTGGCTGGCTCGCCGGGGTGGCTGTATCGGGATGTCTTCGAAGCCGTGGACAGGCTCGACCTGCGGTCCCATTGTTTCTTCCTGGGGCGGGTC
>MNXL01000170.1 GCA_001871755.1 Anaerolineae bacterium CG2_30_64_16 | reverse complement strand
GGTCAGGAGACCGGCCACAGCGAGCGATTCCCCGAAGAATTGAGAAGATACCTCCCGCCTGCGTTTCCCTCCGGCCGGAAGCCAAGCCTACTCGGGATGCTCCGCTGATGGATGCGATCGGCGGTCAGCGGTCAGCGAATCAGCGAATCAGCGAGTCAGCGTCCCGCATCCCGCTTCCAGCTTCCAATACCCAATACCCAATACCCAATACCCAATACCCAGCATCCAGCATCCAGCATCCCGTCAGTCGCGCCTCGCCGGGCTCGGCCGACCGACCGCGGAATAGACCAGCTCCGACCCCAGGTAGAGCGTGGCCGTGCGGCCCCGGAGCACCGGCGCCCAGTGATCCTCGCGCGTCGCCCGGGTTTCGATCTGCTCCGCGCCGGCCTGCCGGGCCAGCTCTGCCACGTAGGGCGTCATGCGCTGATTCGCGTACGCGACCGCCCCTTCCAGTTCGTCGAAATCCTGGATGCCGTCGGGCAGGTGCACCCGCAACCTGTCCTCCGCGCCGTCCAGCGGGTTGATCAGCACGCGTACCCGCTGGATGATGCCGCCCGACACCGCGCCGACCGCGTTGGCGACCTCCGCGTGGTCGGGGATGATCAGCCCGGTGTGCAGGCGTTCGGCCACGCCGGGCATGTACGCCGCCACCGGCGCGCCGATGGCGACCAGCGGCCGGCGCAACGTCAATTGGCAGCCGAGGTCACTTGAGCCCGCGCCGTCGAAGGCCTGGGCCAGAAAGCGCCTGGCGACCGGCTCCTGGTCCCAGACCGGCGCGACGCCCTCATCCTCCAACACCTTACTCACCAGCTCGGTAGCTACCCGATCACTCACGCCTTCGACGACCCGCTTGCAGAACGCCTCGACCGGCATCTCGGCCTGCGCGGCGAGCACGGACGCGGCTAACCGGGCCGCGCCCGCGTCCCAGCGGTCGAAGCGGCCCAGCGCGTGGAGCGCGTCGGTCGGGGTGAAGCCGGCGCGGCGGACCAGCCCTTGCGTTTCCAGGTATGCGATGGACCGCCGGTACAGGCCGCCGATGCGGGATTCGTGGGTCAGCGCGGCGATCGACTTGGGGCCGGATTCCAGGCGGCGCAGGACCTCCGCATCTTGCTCGCTGAGCTGGCTGCCGGGGTGGCGACCGGGCACCAGGAACTCGATCCCTTCCTCGGACCCGCCCTCCAGCGGCGCCTCGGCATGGCGGCGGAGCACCGCCACGATCTCGGGGTGTTGGCTGGCGAGCAGACAGAGCGGTACCACGCGCCGCGGGCCGATCTGGAGCGCGCGGTCGGTGTCCAGGCGCACGTGACTGTCGCCGCCGAGCCCGGTCGTGTGCACGTCGATCGCCTCCACCATCGTGCGCCAGCCGGCGACCCGGGCGCCGTCGGGGTTGAGGACCGGCCAGCCGTCCCGCAGCGCGCCGATGTCGGTCGTCGTGCCGCCCACGTCCACCACCCAGACACTGGATCTTGATTGGGTCGAAGGCCCGCGGCCGTTGTGCTCGCCGCGCTCGCCCAGGGGCGCCAGGTGCCAGGCGCCGACGACGCTGGCGGCCGGGCCGGAGAGGATCGTCTCGATGGGGCGGCGCATCGCCCAATCGGCCCGCATCAGCGAGCCGTCCCCCTTGACGACCATCAGGGGCGCGGCAATGTCGTGGCTGGCGAGCGTCGTCTGCACTGAGGCGATCAGCTCGCGCAACGGCAGGATCAAGTGCGCGTTGAGCGCCACAGTGGTCGCCCGGCGCACCGCGTTGAGCCGGCTGGTGAGCTCGTGGCCGCAGGTGACCGGCCTATCGGTCAGCTCCTGGATCAGGGCGCGTACCCGGTTTTCATGCGCGGGATTGCGCACGCCGAAGTAGCCCGACACCGCGAACGCCTCGGTCGTGTCTCGCCGCGCCAGGATGGCGGCGCGGGCCGCGGTCTCATCCAGCGGCGCGACCTCATTCCCCAGCAGGTCGTGGCCGCCGCGCACGTACACCACATCGCGCGTCGAGAGTTCCTTGTGGAAGCCGTACTGGTTCATCAGCTCGATGTCGTAGCCGATCAAGATCAGGCTGACCGAACCGGTCTGGCCTTCGGCCAACGTGTTGGTGGCCAGCGTCGTGGAGAGCGCGACCAGCACCACATCGGTCGGCGCCAGGCCCGCCTGGATGCTGGCCGCGCTGGCGAAGACCGCCTCGATCGCGCCGGCGATGCCGATCGACAGATCGTGGCGGGTGGTGAGCGCTTTGGCGCCGGCCAACAGCCGGCCCGTGTCGTGATCCATGAGCGCGGCATCCGTGTAAGTGCCGCCCGTGTCGATTCCCAACGCAAGATTCATAAAGTGTGCCTCTCGATGAGTTTCTCGTATCTCTATCTGAACAGGTGCTGGCGCGGTATCCTCTCAATAGATAGGGGCATCGCCATCACGTGCCTGGCACTTTTCGGAAGTGCCAGGCACGTTCGCCCCAGATTATTGAGAAGATACCTGGCGCGAATCAGCGAATCGGCGAATCAGCGAATCGGCGAATCAGCGAATCAGCGAGTCAGTGTCCCGCATCCAGCTTCCAATACCCAATACCCAATACCTAATGCCCAATACCCGGCATCTAGCATCCAGCATCCAGCGCCGGCTCCAACCGCGCGGCCAGGTCCGGCGCGTAGGCCGCCAGGTCGCGCCGCAACTGGCGCAGAGCCAGGTCCTTGGCGCGCACCTCCAACATCACGTCGAAGGCGCGCAACCCCTCGGCTATGCGCATGAAGTCGATGAACTCGAACGGATTGACGTAATCGGAATGGCGCGCCCAGCGCGCCTGGCGCACCGTGGCCTGCTCACCGCTGGCGCCCTCGGTCACCATCCACTCGGTGCGGGGCGTGCTGAAGTGGATCTTCGGCCGGACGTCCCCCGGCCAGGTGGCCAGACATGCGGCCAGCGCGTCCCGCGGCGGGAGGCCGTCGGGGTTGTTCAGGCGGTGGTGCAGGTTGTCGAAGACCAGACGGATATCGGTGCGCGCGTGCACCCAGAGCGTGTCGGCCACGCCAAACCGGGTGTCGTCGTGCTCCAAGACCAGCCGGCGCCGGACCGCCTCGGACAGTCTCTCGTAGTTTTCGGCAAAGCGCGCCCGGGCCGCGGCGCGGTCCCCATAGATGCCGCCCAGATGCGTGACGATGACGGCTTCCGGGCCGAGCGCCATGGCGTCCAGGATGGCGGCCTGCACCGTGAGATCGGCGGCGCTCCGAGCAGCCAGCTCAGGGTCGGGCGTATTGAGCAGAACGTGTTGGGCCGGGTGGAACGACAGGCGCAGGTGCGCGGCTCGGGCCAGCCGGCCGATCTCGGCCAGTTCAGCGGCGCACTCTGCCACCTGGCCATGAAACTGCGGCATGTCCGGGTGCGTGGCGTAGGGGGCCAACTCGGACGAAATGCGATACATGCCGATCCGGGCTTCTGCCAGGTAGGCGAATACGTCGCGCAGGTAGGCCAGGCTGACGCTGAGATGCGGGTTGTTCTGCCAGCGCCGGCTATCGTGGCTTTTCAGCTCGGGCCGGGCCAGCGGCTTGACGAGAAATCCGAGACGCATGCGAATGCCTTACTTCTGAGAAACAGGAATTCCAAATGGGTGGGACTATGGAAGTCATTCTGAGCGGGTCGGCCCCGATACCCCCGTGACGGCGGGAACCCAGCGAAGAATCCCTTGCTGGGGACGAGACTCTTCGCTGGATTCTCGCCGCGATGCACTTTGTGTGGTTGACCCGCTCAGAGTGACAAGCCACATTTGGAATTCCTGACTGAGAAAACGGTACCCTTGCGAGCGCCGGTTGCCTGGTGTATAATTCCGTCAGAGTATAACACATTTGAGCGGTTGCGCCAGAACGGAGGCCCCTGATGAGCGTGGTGACAGTTGAGCTAGATCGTGAACTGGTTGGTCTGCTGTACCCGGTGTATGGTCGCCCGGAAGATAAGTTGAAAGAATACCTGGTACTTGAACTCTATCGCCGGCGGGAGATATCGAGCGGCAAAGCGGCCGAACTGCTCAGTATGGAACGGTTTGAATTCGTCCGGTATGCGTCCCGGATGGGCGTGCCCTTCTTTGACATGGATCAGCGGGAACTGCAGGAAGAGGTGGCGCGGGCCCGAGGTGCCGTGTGATCGTCTCTGGGTACGTTGCCAATTCGAGTGCGCTCATCGTCTATGGGCGGATAGGGCAAATGGGTCTTCTTCGCGCCGTGTTGGGCCGAGTGTACATTCCTCCGGCTGTACGGAGAGAGGTCTTTGGGGATGACGTGCCGCCAGAGTGGATCAAAGAGCGCGCCTTGACGCAACCTCTGGCTTCGCGCATTCTCGTTTCCCGACTGGGGCCTGGAGAGAGTGAGGCCATCGCGTTGGCCATGGAAATTGGGGGAACCTGGCTGATTCTCGATGACTTGGCGGCCCGGCGTCTGGCTGAGTCGCTTGGCATCCCGCTGCTCGGCAGCCTGGGATTGCTGCTGAAGGCGAAAGATCAGGGGTTGATCACCTCCGTAGCTCCTTTGATGGAAGCCATGCGATGCGAAGAGTTTCGGATCTCGGATGAGGTGTTTACTGGTATCCTGGCAGCAGCGGGGGAAATCTGATCGCGATGAGCACATTGTTGGTTGCCGTGTTGACCTGGTTCCTGGCCGCGGCCCCGCCGTTCCAGGCGGACGTCTTGAACCCGGTCCCCGCGGACGCGGGGAGGACGCCGCTGCCGCAGACCGGGGTCGCCACGTTCTACGCCGATGGTCTGATGGCCTACGTCGAAGGCTATCGCCGGGAGAGAGGCCAGGTCGCGGACTGCCCGGAATGCGTCGGCGCGGTGGCGCTGTTGCGCGCCGGTGACATCGGCCGCAAGGTGTGGCTGCAACCGCCGGGAGGTGAGCCGGTCGGGCCGTTCCTGGTGGTGGACTGCGCCCGGAGCGAGGATGTGGCGCCGCTGCTGGCGCGCAATTGGGTCGTGGACGTGAGCTATGAGGTGGGCCAACTGTGGGGCATGGACCGGCCGCTGGACGGCGTGACTGTGTTCGAGGATCCGAGCGATGTCACGTGGGCCGGCCCCTTGCGGGCAAGCCCCACGCGGTTCTACGTCCCACCCGGCCAGGTGGTGTTGAGCGCGCCGACGGCCACACCGGCCGTCACGGCCGGGGCGCCCACCCCGTGGCCGACCCGCCAGCCCGTCGCATTGGCCGCTGCCCAGATGCCGTGGCCCGCCCCGGCCGCAACGCAGACCTCGGCCGGGCCATCGCCCACGCCGCCACTGACCCCGATCATCTCCACGCCCACACCACAAGTGACAACCCCACCTGTGGCGTCTGAAGGGTCGCCGGCGGAGCCATCGGTTGCTACGCCTGCGCCGACGCCTTCAGCCACGCCGCCGGTCGAGGTCGCGCTCGGCCGGCCGGGCAGTGGGCTGTTGATGGATAGCCTGCCCCCAACACCGACCGCCGCGCCATCTGCCACGCCGCCGGCCTTCACATCAATCCCGGTCCGGGCGCCGCGAGCGACATCCCCGCCGATCCTGGCTCAGCGGGCCACGGCCACGCCTGAAGCAGCGCCGGAAGCGGGCCAGCCGTTCTGGCGGCTATGGCGCAGCCTGTTGAGCCTGGTGGTGCATTAGGAAAGCGGTAAGCCGTTCTCGCCCAGCCTGTACTTTCTCGCTTTACGCCGCTCCTCGGTGTTGAGGATCCGCTTGCGCAGGCGGATGCTCTTGGGCGTCACCTCGACCAACTCATCGTCGGCGATGTACTCGATGGCGTCGTCCAATGACATCATGATGGGGGTGTCCAGGCGCACCAACTCGTCGGCATTGGACGAGCGGTGGTTGGTGAGGTGTTTCTTTTTGGCCACGTTGATGGCCAGGTCTTCATCTCGCGCGGTACGCCCTACGATCATCCCCTCGTACACCTCGGTGCCCGGCGCGATGAACAGGCGGCCGCGTTCCTGGGCGTTGAACATGGCGTAGGCTGTGGCGAGACCAGCCTCCCAGGCAACCAGTGAGCCGGTGGTCCGCTGGCGGATTGCGCCCGCGTAGGGCGCGTAGCTGTGAAACATACTATGCATGATCCCCGTGCCGTGCGTCGCGGTCAGAAACGCCTGGCGGAAGCCTAACAGCCCGCGGGTCGGCGCCAGATAGGTGTAGTAGACCGAGCCGTTGTCGCCAGGGTGCATGTCGCTGAGCCGGCCGCGGCGTTGGCCCAGCATCTCCACCACGACGCCGCTGTACTCCTCCGGCGCCTCGATGTAGACCTCCTCTATCGGTTCCAGCGTCTCGCCGGTGTCCGGGTCCTGGCGCAGGATCACCTCCGGCGCGCTGACCTGGAATTCGTGGCCCTCTCGTCGCATCGTCTCGATCAGGATCGCCAGGTGGAGTTCGCCCCGGCCGCTCACCAGGAAACTGTCCGCGGAATCGGTGGGCTCAACCCGCAGCGCGACGTTGCGTTCCAGCTCGCGCTCCAGGCGTTCTTTGAGCTTGCGGCTGGTGGACCATTGCCCCTCGCGGCCGGTGAGTGGCGATGTATTGATCCCAAACGTCATGCGAACCGTCGGCTCGTCCACGACGATAGGTGGCAGCGGCCGCGGGTCGGCCAGGTCGGTGATGGTGTCGCCGATGTTGACCTCAGGGATGCCGGTCAGCGCGACGATTTCCCCGGCGCTTACTTCGTCCACCTCGACGCGCGCCAACCCCTCGTGGATGAAGACCTGGTTGATCTTCTCGGTGTGGAATGCGCCGTGTCGGTCGATGCGCGCCACCGGCTGGCCGCGGCGCAAGGCGCCGCTGGTGAGCCGTCCCAACACGATCTTGCCCTTGTAGTCGTCGTAGCTCAGGTTGGTGACCAGCAGTTGCGGCGGCGCATCAGGGTCGACCTCGGGCGCAGGCAGCGCGTTCAGGATCGCCTCGAATAGCGGTTGCAGGTTGTCCGCCATCTGCTCAGGGTCGATGCCAGCTTTGCCGGCGGGCGCGATGGCGTAGATCACCGGGAAATCGGCCTGCGCCTCGGTGGCGCCCAGCTCGATAAAGAGGTCGAAGGTCGCGTTGACCGACCACGCCGGCCGGGCGTGATCACGGTCGACCTTGTTGATCACCACGATGGCCTGACGGCCCAGCTCCAGCGCCTTGCGGAGCACGAAGCGGGTTTGCGGCATGGGGCCTTCGGCTGCATCCACCAGCAGCAGCACACCATCCACCATGTTCAGCACCCGTTCGACCTCACCACCGAAGTCGGCGTGGCCGGGCGTGTCCACGATGTTGATCTTCACGTCCCCGTAGCGGATCGCGGTGTTCTTGGCCAGGATAGTGATGCCGCGCTCGCGCTCCAGGTCGCCGGAGTCCAACACCCGCTCGGGCACCTGCTGGTTGTCGCGGAAAATACGCGCCTGTTTGAGCATGGCATCCACCAGGGTGGTTTTGCCATGATCGACGTGGGCGATGATGGCGATGTTGCGTAAATCGGTTCGTCGTTGCATAGGATGACTCGGTTCGCTTCCATAAAAAAACAGCCCCGGCGCGCTGGTTGCCGCGGCTGATGCCTATCAACTGCACGCCAATCATACCACAGGATGGCCGCTGGACCAAATCAGGCAGCGCGACCGAACGGCAGCCTCGCGCAGCTAGCCGAGCCCTTTTTGATCCGGCGCACGATGGCCGTTGACTTCGGCTGTCGCAGGGTGTTCCTGCCTGGCACGGGCGATGGCCAGCAGGCGCAGGCGGTGGTGGGTGAGGGTGATGGCGCCGTCGCGACCCTGGCGCGCGCTGAGCCCCGCGGCATCGGTTTCCAGGCTGGCCTCCACCATGGTGCGCACGGTCGCGCTGGTGGCTGCGTCTGCGGCGGCATAGGCGAGCCACTCGTTCAGGCGCCGCGGCAGTGCATAGCGTTCCGCTTTGGTGACCTGGAAACCGGCCGCGTGCACAAACCCCTCGATTGCCGAGCCGCTGAAGGTGTGAAGGAATGAGGGATTGCGCCGGATTTCGATCGCTTCCTGCGTGGCGCGCTTGACCGGGTCATCTGTGCCGATGATCTCGTCGAGCAGCAATGCGCCCCCCGGCTTCAGCACGCGACGGAACTCGGCCAGCACCGCCTGCGGGTCGGTCACGTAGGAGAGCAGGTCCCGGCAGGTGAGCAGATCGAAGTCTTGAGCGGGGAAGGGCAGGGCGGTGGCGTTGGCCCAGCGGAACTGGACGTTCTCACATGACTTGCTGAGCCGGAGTTGCTCGGCGCGCTCCAACATCGCGGGTGAGATGTCGACACCGACCACCTGGCCAACGTGGGGCGCAAACGCGCAGGCCACCACCCCCGCGCCAGTTGCCACGTCCAGCACCCGCGCGTCCTTACTCGGCGCGGCGAGCTTGATCAGCGCCTGTAAGTCCTTTTCGCCCGGTATCACCGGCTCCTTTGGGTAGGCGTTGGCCACGCGGCGATAATGATCGATGACGGCCTGGATCTGGTGGTCGGCGGCCCACGGGGCGCGGGCCGGCTGGTTGGGCGCGGGTGCGGCCGTTCCGGGTGGGTTCAGTGCAGCCAGATGCGCCTGGCTGTTGTGGATGATCAGCCGCCACTGGCCACCCTGCCAGGCCAGGTGCGTGACGCCGCTGTTCTCGGTGAAGACGCTCATGTGGCGCCCGCCGAAAAGGCTCCGCAGGATTGTGCCGATCGTCCCGCCGTGCGATACGACGATCAGCGTTTTCCCTGCATGATCGGCCAGGATCTGAGCCAACGCCCCACGCACGCGGGCGCGGAACGCGCTGTAGAGGGGGGTGTGCTCTTCTGTCAGCGCCTGGCTATGATCCCAGAAGGTCAGAGGGGCGTTTTCGGGCGCGACCGGGAATTCCCCCCAGTAAGGCTGATCAGCCTCTTCCAGGCCGGGCACGAGCCGAACGGGCAGCCCCAGCCGCTGGCCGATCACCTCGGCCGTTTGCTGGGCGCGGGTCAGCGGGCTGGAGAGCAGCGCGTCAACCTGGTAGGTGTGCGCCAGCCAGTCAGCGACCAATTGGGACTGACGCCAACCCAGCTCAGTCAAGCCGCTGTTGTCGCCCATATTCGCGCCATCTCGGTTGAAGAGGGATTGGCCGTGGCGGACCAGGATCAGGTGGGTGGTGATTGGAGCAGTGGGAGGCATAATGGGTTCAGTGTCCCCGCTTGCTGGCCTGCACGGCGCCCACCAACTCCGGCGGATAGCGCGTCAGGTCCTTGTTGTCCCCCGGTGGCGCGTCGTACGTCAGGCGGGTCACGGGCTGATCGCCCACCAGATCGACGGCGACAATCTCGGCCGCATCGGTGGGTTGGACGCCGGCATACCAGCGGCCGGCCGGGTAGACGACTACCATCGGACCGTGCCCGCATTGGCTGAAGCAGCCCGACCGGTTGATGCGCACCTGGCCCTTGAGCCCGGCGGCGATCACGCCCTGTTTCAGCCGTTTGACGAGATCTTCGGTATCACCGTCGTGCGGACACCACGAGCCGTCCGTGCAGACGAACACGTGCCTGGTGTATTGACCCATTGTTTCCTCCCGATTCAGCAGCCACCTGGAGATTATAAAGCATGCGGGTCAGGCGCACAAGTCATGGCGCCCACAGCTTGCATAGTGCGCCGACGTGGTGTAGACTCGTGGGAGCAGGCAAGTGATCTCGCTCGAGGAGGAGTGTCATGGCCAGGATCCTCATTCGCCACGCCGATGTCATTACGTTGGATGCCGAGGGTCGCATTCTGCGCGATGCGGAGATTGCGATCGAAAACGGCGCGATCGCAGCCGTCGGCACGGCGCCAGCCGGGTTTGAGCCGGATGAAACGGTGGATGCCGCCGATCACATCGTCATGCCGGGTTTTCACAACGCTCATACCCACAGCCCGATGACCTTCGTGCGCGGCTGGGCCGAGGATCTACCTCTGGAGCGTTGGTTCAACGAGCGCATCTGGCAGGCAGAATCGGTGTTGACCCCGGACGATGTCTATTGGGGCGCGGCCCTGGCCGCGGCCGAGATGATCCGGAGTGGCACGGTTGGTTTTGCGGATCACTACTTCTACATGGATCGCGTCGCACAGGTGGTGGCCGAGAGCGGTCTGCGCGCAAACCTGGTCTGGTGTGCTTTCGGGAAAGACAACGGCGAAGTGGGGACGACTTTACAGGGGATCGTTGACTTCGTCGAGGAATGGCAGGGCGCCGCGGACGGGCGTATCCGGACGATGCTCGGCCCCCACTCGCCCCACACCTGTTCGCCACAGTTCCTGGCGCGCACCGCGGCCGTGGCGGCCCGGCTCGGTGTGGGGATTCACATCCATCTGGCCGAGTCGCCAGGTCAGGTGGCGCATTCGTTGGCCCGGTACGACCTGACCCCGGTGGAGGTATTGGATCGAAACGGCGTGCTCGATGTGCCGGTGCTGGCGGCGCACGCGATCTATCTGTCCGAGGCGGATCGCGCGATTCTGGCATCCCGCCAGGTGACCGTGGCGCAATGCCCGACCTGTCACATGAAGCTCGGCATGGGTGTGACACCGGTGCCCGCGCTGCAAGCTATGGGGGTCAACGTGGCCTTGGGCACGGACGGCCCGGCCAGCAACAATGCTCTGGACATGTTGCAGGAGGCACGGCACGCCGCCTTGATCCAGAAGCTGCACGGGTTGGATCCCGAGCTGATGGCCGGTGACCTGGTGTTGCGGATGGCCACGCAGAATGGCGCGCGGGCCCTCGGCTTCCCGCTCAGCGGCGAGCTCTCACCGGGGCGCCTCGCGGACCTGATCATGATCGATTGCGCTGCCCCGCGGCTGCGCCCGCGTCACGACCTGGTCGCCAACGTCATCTATGCGGCGGGCAGCGCGGACATCAGCGACGTGATGGTCGCAGGACGTTGGCTGATGCGCGAGCGCGTTTTGCTGACATTGGATGAGGAGCGCATCCTGGATGAGGCCGAGCGGCGGGCCGCCCGCATGGTCCGGGGTGACATGCGGCTTCTCCGTTCCTACTGAGGCCTTGTCCGGGTTAGGGTTTGTGTTTTTGACGCGTTTCTTTGACAGCTCGTCGCTTTTCGCGTACAATGTGCAAGTTGACTACTCTGAGGTGCACTGTCCTTGGTGCACTCTGGAACACATCCTGATTCCACTGGGTACCCTGGCGAGGAGGGGTAATGGCAAATTACAAGACACAACAGATCCGCAACATCGTGCTGGTCGGACATGGCAGCTCTGGGAAGACGACGCTGACGGAAGCAATGCTGTTCGATACGGGCGTCCTCAACCGGCGCGGCCGTGTCGAAGACGGTACGACGGTCGCCGACTGGGATGAGGAGGCGATCCGGCGCGGGATCTCCGTGTCCTCGGCGGTGGCGCCGTGCGAGTGGCAGGGCCACAAGGTCAACTTGCTGGACACACCCGGTTTCATCGACTTCGTCGGCGAGATCAAAAGCGCGGTCACGGTCGCGGACGCGGCGTTGGTTCTGGTCGACGCGGTGTCGGGCGTCGAAGTGGGCACTGAGCTGGGTTGGGGCTGTCTCGATGAGCGCAACCTGCCCCGCGCGATCCTGATCAACAAGATGGACCGCGAGAACGCGCGCTTCCAGGCCGTGCTGCAGGGTGTGCGCGACACCTTCGGTGGCACCATCGTGGCCGCGCAACTGCCCATCGGCGAAGGCGCCGACTTCCGCGGGGTGGCCGATCTGATCTCGATGCAAGCTTACACGGGCGAGGCCGGCACGGCCGGCGAGATCCCGGTCGAGATGGCCGACGCGGTGTCTGAAGCCCGGCTGCAATTGGTCGAGGCCGCAGCCGAGGGTGACGACGAACTGATCATGAAGTACCTGGACGGCGAGGAGTTGACACCAGACGAGATCAACCGTGGGCTGAGAACCGGTATCGTCAAGGGCAACATCATCCCCGTGTTCTGCGCGTCGGCCGCCAATAACATCGGTGTGCGAACTTTGCTGGGCGCACTTGTCGCGTTTATGCCCAGCCCGGCGGACGTACACGACTTCACGGCGCGGCGACCGGACGACGAGGAAGTCCTTCTCGCGGCGGATGGCGCCGGGCCGTTGGCTGTCCTGGTTTTCAAGACGGTGGCTGACCCCTACGTAGGCAAGATTTCCTACTATCGCGTGGTGTCCGGGGTGTTCCACGGTGATACACGGGTCTACAGCCTGCCCAGCGGCAGCGAGGAGCGGGTGAGCCAGATCTTCATGCCGCGGGGCAAGGAGCAGGTGCAGGTGGCGGAACTGGTCGCAGGTGACATCGGCGGCGTTGCCAAGTTGAGCAACACGGGTACCGCCGACACGCTCTGCGACAAGGCGAACCCGCTGGTTCTGCCGCGGCCGGTCTACCCCGAACCACTCTTCTCGGTGGCGATCAACCCGAAGACCAAAGCGGATTCGGCCAAGATGGGCCCCACCCTGACGAAGGTGGTCGAAGAGGACCCGACTTTGAGGTGGCGGTTCGAGCCGGGTACCAATGAGACCATCCTCTCCGGCATGGGCGAGGTGCACATCGACCTGGCCGTCCGGCGGATGGAGAGCAAGTTTGGCGTGGGCCTCTTGACCGCGATCCCCAAGGTACCCTATCGCGAGTCGATCACTCGCAGCGCGGCCGATTATTACCGGCACAAGAAGCAGACCGGCGGCGCCGGTCAGTTTGGCGAAGTGCACATGGAGATCAAGCCGCTGGAGCGCGGCGGTGGCTTTGAGTTCGACACCAGCCGGGTGTTCGGCGGCGCCATTTCCAACAGTTTCTTCCCTTCCATCGAGAAGGGCATCAAGTCGGTCCTGGATACTGGGCCGATCGCCGGCTATCCGGTGGTGGACGTGCGCTGCGAGGTGTACGACGGCAAGATGCACCCGGTCGACTCCAAAGACATCGCTTTCCAGATCGCGGGCCGGGAGGTCTTCAAGAAAACCTTCCTGGCCGCGAGCCCGGTGCTCCTGGAGCCGATCATGGATGTGCGGATCACCGTGCCCGAGGAGTACCTGGGTGACATCATGGGTGACCTGAACACGCGCCGCGGACGGGTGCAAGGCATGGAGCAGGGCAAGGGCAAAGGCATCATCACGGCCCAGGCGCCGCTGGCGGAAATGCAGCGCTACTCCATCGACCTGCGCTCCATGACCCAGGGCCGCGGGATTTACACGATGACCGTGTCGCGCTACGAACCAGTACCGTCGCACATTGCCGAGCAAGTGATTGCCCAGGCCAGGCGCGACCGGACCGAGGCTGAGGAGGAATAGCGCCTGATCCGTTCCTTTGATCGCATCAAATCGCCCGCCAGAAGCGTCTCTGGCGGGCGATTTTGTGTATGCCCAGCTGGAAGGACACGAACCCCATCGTCATGCCCTGCGCAGGATCGAAACCAGCAACCAGATGCCTGATCCGACCAACGCCACTGCCCCGATCACTGCCAGCCAGTGCACCAGGGCATTCGTGGCGGTCAGCGCGATGAGGACGGACAGGCCGATCAACAAACCGGCCGCAACGATGCTGAGCGCCACCTGCCGGCCCAGGCGCTCCAACGCACCGATGGTGCGGTCAGCCTCACCAACGTCACGCCGAAATAGCTCGCCCCGTTCAATCTGATCCAACAGGCGATTGCCGACACGGGGAAACGCGTTCAGCAGTTCGCCCCATTCTGTTCCCTGGCGCAGTAGAGCCTGGCCCCACGCCCGGCGCGGCATGAACAGTTGCCATGTCAGCCGCCGCACAAACGGTTCGGAGACGGCAAACATGTCGAAGTCGGGGTCCAGGTGCAGCCCAACCCCTTCCATCATCGCCAGGGTCTTGCCCAGCAGCCACAGGTCGGGCGGTAGTTGCAGGCGATAGCGGAAGGCAATCGGCATGACTTCCTCCGCTACCTCACGGGCCCGGATATCTTTGAGCGGCAGGCCGTGGTATTTGATCAACAACCGGCCGATGTCACGCGCCAGCCCGTCGCGGTCCACGGCGGATCCGGCCGCGCCCATGCGGGTGAGTTGATCCACAATGCCTGCGGTGTCCAACGCGACGGCCTCGACGTAGAGCCGAATCAGGTTCAACCGATCGCGCTCCCGCAAGTGGCCGACCATGCCGAAATCCATGGCGCCGATGACCTCGCCCGGCATGACCACGAAGTTGCCAGGGTGCGGATCGGCATGAAAGAAACCGTCCTCCAGCACCTCTTTGATGATGATGCGGGCGCTGTGCAAGGCTACCCGATGCCGGTCATAGCCGGCTGCATCCAGGGCCTGAAGATCGTCAATCTTGATCCCCCAGATTCGTTCCAGCACCAACACCCGCCTGGTACAAAACTCCCAGTAGACCCCCGGGATGTATAGGTAGGGTACGCCAGCGAAGTTGGTGCGAAAGCGGTCGGCGTTCCGCCCCTCGCGGTGATAGTCGAGCTCGTTGCGCAGAGTGAAGGCAAAATCCTCGGCGATGGCGACAAAATCATAAACCCGCCCCAGCGCCGTAGCCTGCAGCGCCCTCGCCAACGCCGCCAGGATCTCCAGGTCGGTCGAGATCGTCCCCAGGATGTTGGGCCGCTGTACCTTGATCACCACCTCCTCGCCATCAGCCAGTGTGGCTGCGTGCACCTGGGCCAGCGAAGCAGCCGCCAGTGGCGCCGGGTCAATGGTCGCGAAGACCTCCTCAGGGGCGTGTCCGAGCTCCTGGCCCAGCACTTCCTGAATTGATTCCCAGGGCGTGGGCGGCACAGTGTCCTGCAGCTTGCTCAACTCGGCGATGTAGGGCGGGGGGAGCAAGTCAGGCCGCGTCGAGAGGATCTGGCCGAACTTGACAAAGGTGGGGCCGAGTTCTTCTAACGCCTGCCGGAAGTGTGCCGCCAGGCCTTCCGGAGGCGGGGACGGAGGCACTCTGGCAGGTCGGTGAAAGACGCGGCGTAACGGATGCTGTTTCGGTCCCAACTGGCCAAACACGAACCCGAAGCCGTGTTTGAGAAACACGCTCACGATCTCACGATAACGGTGCAGATGGCGAATGGAGCGCAGGGGCGAGGACATGGCAGCAGACGCTGGCAAACTCAACCTGGCAGATCGGCCGCGATCTTCCGGCCGAGCCGGCCCACCAAGGCTACCGGAGCATGATGGACAAGTCGCCGCCAGTTTGCGCGCCGGCGCATCCACCGCCGGATTTCGGGCAGGGCAGCTTCGGCAGCACGCTCACCGGCGGCGATCAGCTCGGCCGCCCGGTTGTAGCCAGCCAGCGCATTGACGCCAGCGGGAATGGCAGGCCGGATCAAGACCTCGGGGCGCGCTTGCTCCAACTTCTGTTCGTTTGCGGCACTCACCATGACCCCGACCGAGTCGCCCAGGACGTGTAGGGTGTCCGCGACCCCTTCTGGCGCCCAACGGATGTGATTTAGCCAGATTTCACCGCGCCTGGGGGACAGGTCCACTGCGATAACTACTTCCGCGCCTATCTGACGCGCGACGTCGGCCGGCAGGTTGTTCAGCAGGCCACCATCCGCCAGCCTGCGGCCATCCACTTCCACTGGCGCCAGGAGGCCCGGCAACGCCACGGTCGCCCGCACGGCCAGGGCCACCGGCCCTTCCCGCAGGATGATCTCCTGGCCGGTGTTCAAATCAACGGCCACCAGGGCCAGGGGTAAGTCCAGATCGGCGAAGGTGCGCTGTCCGAAATGGCGCTCAAAGTACGCCAGTAACCGGTTGCCTCTGAACAGGCCCTGGCGCGGCAAGCTCAGATCGGCCAGACTGGCCAGGTTACGCCAGCGCGTTGTCGCCAGGGCCTCGCTTTCGATTTCGGCCGGGCTCATGCCCGCAGCGTAGGCCGCCGCAATCACGCCGCCCATGCTCGTTCCCGTCAGGCAATCCACGGGGATGCCCTCGCGTGCCAACACCTTGAGCACGCCGATGTGGGCCAGCCCGCGCGCGCCACCGCCGCTCAGGGCCAGCCCTACGCGCGGCCGGCCGTACAGGTTAGTCTTCACGTTCGACAGTCTGTTCACGATAGACAACCTTTGCCGTCCATGATGATGACAAGATGATGGGGGACAATGCGGTCGTTTGGATCTTGGGACACGCAATCTAACTCCTTATCCTGCTTTCGACATAGAACATATGAGCGCATGAGCCAAGTTGACAAAAGGTGCAACTGGCCTGAAACTATGGGTGTTACAAACGCAGATAGGCAAG
>MNXL01000274.1 GCA_001871755.1 Anaerolineae bacterium CG2_30_64_16 | reverse complement strand
CCGCTGGGCCTCGTCGATCACCACCAGCCTATGACTGCCAACCATGGCGCGCAGGGCGGTAGAAGTCTGTTCGGTCAGCGCGGCCCGCACGTCCGGTTCATCGCAGTTGAGATAAAGGGAGTCATCAGGATAACGGGACAGGATCTCTTTGACCAGCGTGGTTTTCCCCACTTGACGCGGACCATAGATGACAATGAGCTTGCCTTTGAATAGTGCGGCTTCAACTTTACGAACCGCAGCCGGACCGGCAACCGCGGTCAGGCCCGGCGCCGCGGGTTCAGCCCGCTCCACCCACCCCAATCCGACCGCCACCAGCACCCCGGCCAACGTCCAAAACGTGGTTAATGTGGCGGCGATCGCGATCCCGAAGTGAATCTCCACGAAATGGGCAATGATCGCGGCAAGGAGCGCCAGGATTAGCAATTGCCGTCGCGCATCACCGGCGGCCGATTGGGGCGCGCCGAGGCTGACATCGGTCGCTGATGGATTATCGGCCGGCTTCAACAGCAGGTCAACCGTCACATACACGATCAAGCCGATGATCAGCCCGGCCGGCAGGCCGATGCCCGCCAGGCGCAGGCTGCCGTCAGCCAGCACCGGCACGAGCACGCCCAACGCCGCGCCGCAGGTGAGCAATCCCAGGAACAGATTGCGTTGCCGGCGGCCCTCCATCAACCCCAGCCAGCGCAGCGCATAGTAGAAGATGCTCCCGTACAACCAAAGCTGGATGCCGAAGCCGAGCAGCCCGGTGCGCACCAAGGCGTCAAACGTCTCGTTGTGGGATCGGTCGGGTGAAGCATTGCGGGCTTCGTAATGGGCTAAATCCGGTGGATAGAAGCGATTGTAGGCCACCCACATGGATTCCGGGCCGTAGCCGACCAGGGGGCGGATGGGATTCCACAGGTCGGGCGTGCCGTCCGGCTGTTGAATGGGTGCGTGCGGCTTCAACATCATGTCCACCACACCTTCCCAGATCAACGCGCGCACGGCGTTGGTGCCTTCGGTCGTGTTCATCAGCGTGCCCAGGCGGCCGATGAAACGCTGCCCGCGCAAACTGGACAGGGGGCTGTTCGGCAAGTTAAACACGACCAGGAACGCGATACCCGCGATCGTCAGCCCGATGATGCCGGCCCAGACCGGCCGCACGACTCTGGCCAGCCAGCGCGGCCCGCGGGAGCGATGCGCGGCCCAGCGGCCCAGCAACAGCACGCCCATCAACCCGAACACATAGAGACCCGCGCCCAGCCCCAGCCACGGGCCGCGGCTCTGCGTAAAGATAATCGCAATCAGTTGAACGACCAGGATAAAAAGGTACGCGCCGGCGCGCAACGCATCGGCCGTCGTGCCTTGCTCCTCGTTGAGGAGCGCGGCCACGCTGTCCACGAGCCGCTCCAGCGTGAGAAACAGCGCCATGATCAGATAGGCGGCGACAAAGATCGCGTTGCCCATATTGGCCGCCACGCGTTCACGCACGTCTCCGCCCCAGGGCAACGGATCCAGGCCGTAGTGCTGGATGATGGCATAGATCGCGATCGGCAGGCTCGTCAGGATAATCGTGTAGAAAATCCGGTTCACCTGGGCCCGTGCGCGCACGTGGGTCAACACCATAAAGAAGATCAGCGCATAACTGATGAAGGTGAATGTGCCCTGCATGCGCACATACGATCCGAAGAAGCTGACATGTGGTACCACCGATAGCGCCGTGCTGATCAGGTACGCGCCGACCAGGGCCAAAGCCGGCAAAACCAGGGGCGCGCCGCGGATCGCGTCCCAGAGTCCACGCCCGCGCGACGACCCCGCGGCAGAACCGTCAGCCCGCCCGCGCGACCCGGTATCCAGCAGTTGGGTGGCCCACGCGACTGCCATGATGAGCGCGATGGAACGCAACAGGTGGAGTTTATCCGGCTCAAAGACGCGGTTGGATGAAGTGTTGAAGAAGAGCGGGGTGACGATCAAGGCGGCAAGCCACCCGGCCTCGATGATCGCATCACAAATACGGCTGAGTTTTGTCTGCATAACCTATCCGTCTCAAGCAGGGCGAATTCCCGCGGGCAACCCTTATCGGCGCAGGATAGAAACAAGGATGTATATTACTGTATCTTGACCGAAAAAGCCAATTCAGCCGCCATCCGCAGGCTTATCGAGCAGGGCCCGATAGACCTCCAACATCCGCTCGACCATCACCGCTTGTGCGAATTCGGTTTCGACGCGTGCGCGGGCCGCGATAGACATGGCGGCCAATTTTGACGGATCGGCCCACAACTCACGAATCGCGGCCGCCAGGGCGCCCGGATCGCGCGGCGGGACGACACGGCCGGTCACACCATCTTGATTGACATAGGACGTGCCGGTTCCCAGCTCCGTGCAAATCACAGGCACGCCGGCGGCCATCGCCTCGACCTGCACCAATCCAAAGGCCTCGCTGGGATGGCTGGCTGGCAGCACAAACAGGTCGGCCAGGTGATAGAGCGCTGGCAGATCGGCGTCGGGCGCCTCGCCCAGCCAGGCGATGCGCTCGCTGACGCCGCACGCCTGCGCCAACGCCTTCCATTCGGCTTCCATCGGCCCGATGCCCACCACCAGCAACCGACCGGGGATGTCCGGTAACGCGCGGATCAACGTGTCCAACCCTTTATAGTAACGGAGACGGCCCACGAAAAGCAACCGCGGTGTGGCTGACGCAGCAGGCTGATCCAGGTAGCGTTTCAGAACGCGCGTTAAGTCTGCGGCGGCCGGCTGCGCTCCGAAATGGCTCAAAGGGATACCATAGGGAATCAAACGGAGCTTGGCTTGGTGATCCGCCAGATAGGCGCTGCCGCGCATGGGGGGGCTGCCGATGACGATCGCGCCCGCGGACGCCAGAACCCGTCGGAGCAACGGCCGGTAGAAGCGCAGGATGCCGGCTTGCCGCACAATATCGGCGTGGTAGCTGAGCACGGTCGCCCGCCCGCGGCGCAAGAGCCACTGGCTGACCTCGCCGATGGGATAGGGGAAGTGCAGATGGACGACATCGGGGCGCTGTCGGGACAACTGCCACGCCAGGGCCAGGCTCAGCGGGGTGGAGGCGACCGTTGCCAACCGGCCCGCGCGGATCACAACCACGGCGTTTTCGACCGTGCGCGTGGTGCGCGCGCCGGTCGGGTTGGTCACCAAGACCGTGACACCATGCCCTTGTGCGGCCTGGCCTTCGGCCAGTAGCTTGACGTGATTCTCGATGCCGCCAAGGATGGGGGGGTAGTCTTTGTAGACGTGGAGGATCTTCACCGGTTGCCCAACGCTTGCATAAACTGCTCAACCAGCTGGGGCGCGATTCCGGCAATCTCGCCCAGGATACGCAATGAACCAGGCAGCGGTTCTTGCCATAGCCACTCCACCCGCAGCCAGAAGCCTGGCACAGCCTCCGAATGAAAAATTCCCTCGCGCCCGCTGAAGATCGGCTCGTAGAGTCCCAACGCACCCAGGCGGTAGAACTCGGCCCACTTGCGCAGCGGGTCAATCAGCCAGTACTCCGGCACACCGCCTCGGGCATACTCGTAGAACTTTTCGCCTCGGTCACGACTGACGCTTTCCGGTGAAAGCACCTCGATAGCCAAATCTGCCGGGCCATCGAGGTAGGTATTGCGCAGGCGATCCACGTGCCGGGCAGCCACGAAGATCAGGTCAGGCTCGCGTCCCGAATCAAGCAGCTTCATCTGGAACGGCGCCAGCATCGCAACCCCCAGCTCACGCTGCCGGACGAACATACCGATCACCGTTGATAAAAAGCCCACGATCTCTTGATGTCTTGACGACGCTGGGCTGCTCATCACCACCTCCCCGTCCACCCACTCGGCCAGGGTATCCTCGTCGGCCCAGGCCAGGAACTCCTCGTAGGTCATCTTGGGCTTTGCCGGTGGCTCCGGCGCGGCCATGATGACCTCGATCAGCCGTTGGCGCCAATCCCACTCGACGACCGGCCGCTCTGGCACAGGCATTGCGCTCATCGAATCACCTCCTGTCCATCCATTTCCACTGGCCCTCATGATACCACGCCGCGCGCCGCGGGTCAATGTGTTTGCGCTGGGCCGGCCATCTGGCTGCGGTAGACCGCCAGCGTTTGCTGCGCGGTCTGCGTCCAGGTGAACCGCGCAGCTTGGCGCAGGCCCCGCCCGCGTAGCTCCTCAGCCAGCGCCTCATCGCCCAGCACGCGACCGATGGTCGCGGCCAGCGCGTCCACATCGAGCGGGTCTACCTGGATCGCCGCTGCCTGTCCTGAGCCTGCCGAAGGATCGCCGACGACTTCCGGCAGGCTGGAGCCGTTCGCACAGATGACCGGCGTCCCGCAGGCCATCGCCTCCAGCACCGGCATCCCGAAGCCCTCGTACAATGATGGAAAGACGAACAGAGCCGCGCCCGCGTAAAGCGCCGGCAAATCTGCCTCAGCCACCGGCCCCAGGAAGCGGATACAGTCGGCCAGCCCCAACACCTCGGCACGCTGTTGGGCATCTGGAAAACGATCATCCCATGCCCCGGCAATGACCAATCTGCAATCTGCAATGCCCGGAACTACGGGGCACGCTGTCTGCAATCTGCAATTCGCACGTCCCCACGCCTCGACCAGCCGTACCAGATTTTTGTGCGGTTTGTTGCTTCCCAGATAGAGCACGTAACGCTCAGGCAGGTACAGGCGCGACCGCAGTGCGGCGACGACCGCGGGCGCTTGCGGCCGAAAGACCGGGTCAGCCGCCAGGGGTACGGTCATGATCCGTTCGGGCAGCACGCCCATATGGCGGATGTAATCCGCGCGCGTGGCTGCTGAGATCGCCAGCACGCGCCGCGCCGCGCGCAACGCCAGCGCATTGGCCGTGCGCGCCAGCAACCGTGCTCGACCGCTGCTCTGCCCCGGCAGCAACAACGGGATCAGGTCGTACACCGTCAGCACGGTGGGCACGCCGGGCGCGTAGGGCATCAAGATGTAGGCGCTGTGATAGATGGCGGGGGCGCCGCCGGCGATTTGACGCAGCAGGCGCGGGATCACCCACTGTTGTTGAAGAGAAAACGGCGAGGTCGCAACCGGCACAAGCTGCGCGATCCCTGTCGGCGACACGGAAGGGGGATGCGCCGGGTCGTAGAATAGGGTCAGCCGCTCATCGCGCGCCAGCAGCGGCGCCAATCCGCGCGCAAGGTTGGTGACGTAACGGCCGATGCCTGGGAAATGCGGCGTGGCCGTGCGGGTGTCGAGAATGTAGTGCGGCATCGCTTGATTCGCCAGATAAAGACTCGGTGGGTCCCATCATATAGATGTTCAGATAATCTTCCGGACTCGAGGCTTTAGCCGGTTGCGCTTATGGCCCAAAGAAACCGGCTGAAGCCTCTATTCCAGATCCCAAAGCCCGAAACTTTATCTGACTCACTATAGCAGCACTCGGCGGGGGCGTCAACGGCCCCGCCCCGCTGGCAATTTGGCGTTATGTTATTTGATGCGTAGCACATACATAGGGCCTTGTGTCCGCCCGAACGCCCGCAAGGGACTATGCTACGACCCATCAGCCTTGACCGACTACTATTAGAACTTGCCGTATCTCTCCACCAAGTCGCGCATGAATTCGATGCGATCCTCGCATGCATGTGGAGGAACCTGGTCGCCCGCGTTGGCGATGAGACGTGGGCCATACCTCTTCAACTCCAGCCAGTTCAACACTGCCCGTCGGAAGTGCGCCAACTCCACATCGGGCAGCCAGAGACTTGGGGGAACCCCACCGGAGAGGATGAAATCCGGCCCCGCCTCTTGGCGGCACTCCGGCGGCGTGAGATCACCCATGGGTGAGGGCGTGACCGCATCGGCACAATCGGCGCCGGCTTCCTGAATCATGCGGATCGCTCCGCGCAGCTTGCCGTCAATGTGGACAGCTACGCACTTGCCTGCCGCGTGCAAACGGCGCACGGCTTCGGTGTAGAATCTGGCCGACCACTTCTGGAAAAAACGTGGGGACTGGATGTCGCTGGAGAAGTTGTCACCCATGATGATGATGTCGGCGGGCGAGGTCGCAAGCAGGTTGATGAGGCAAAGCGTGTTCTCGTTGATCCGATCCACTTCCTCGCGAAGGGTGACTGGCCAATCGCTGGCTGCATATGCCGTACCGCTGATCCCCAGCCAGTAGTTCAGCAGGTGTCCCATTGCGCTGTAACCGGCAGAGAGGTAGACGACTCCCATGTCGCCGACCGCCTCATCCCACGCAGCATGGCGGTCCCAAAGTGGCGCATAGACCCGGGAACCGAGCGCATACCCCAGTACCCGCAAATCCTGTTCTGACTGTATTCCCCACCGGCTGATTGCCCAAGAATAGGAGGTCTCCTCCCAGATACGTCTGCGTTCGATCGTACCCAACGGTGTCGTCAGCCGCCAGACAATCTCGGGCGTATCGCCGTGGTAGGTCTTCGACACCTCCGAATGGACCTCTGGTCCATACGCCGCTGTATAAAATGAAGCGAGGTTCGGCATATAGAAGCCCGCGCCGATTCGCTTGTGATAGGTGATCAGTTCATGCTCGGGCTTTTCATAGGCAACGCTTAGATCCCAAGGCATCCGGTTCTTATGATAGAACCAGTGCGATAAATCGAGCATATAGGGGACGACGTCTGGCGTCTGACCGCGATAAACGGCCAGGATGCGTTGGCGCATTGACATCATATGGGATCGCTCCTGATTGATTTGATTGTTTAAGTGAATCCCGTGAGTCCTGTATGAACGGAATAGTACCCATTGCCGTTACGGAAAACAGCACGCACAGGATCAGAGCCAAATGCTAAACGATCATCCAAGGCTTGTCAAATAGGGAGGCGTTTGTAGGTCGGCGGTCGCCCGGGCGCAGCATGCGGCTGGCCTTGCCTCGCTCGACCGCCGCCCTGTTGATGCGCTTTTGCAACAAACGCATGGGCGGTGTCACGGCGATGCTGGACAGGGACTTGGTTTTCTCTCGTGTTACGTTTGCGAAAGGTCTTGACAGTCGTGGTGATCCGTGATATATTCTGCTGGGCGACGCCGTAAGCCTTCTGATCGTAAATGAAACCCCTTGGATTCTTTGATCCAAATAAACTATCCCGCAGAGAGGCGCTCATGGATGCCGGAACCGAGAAACGAAAGACCGCGATATTGGAAGAGTTGGGGCAAAACCAGACGGTTCAAGTTGCCGACCTCAGCAAGCGTTTCGGCGTTTCCGAGGTTTCGATCCGCCGCGACCTGACCCACCTGGAGGCGACTGGGGCTTTGCGCCGGATCCACGGGGGCGCAGTGGTTGCACCGAACACCCGACTGGCCTCTGCCTCGCTTGTCAGGCCGGCGCCAACCCGTCTGCCCGAGAAATCGCGCATTGGCCGGGCCGCGGCCGCGCTCATCTCGTCAGGCGACCGGGTGATCCTCGATTCCGGCACGACTGTCTTGCAGGTCGCGACGCAACTGTCTGCGGAGCTTCGCCAGTCCGGTGACCTGACGGTGATCACCAATTCCCTGCCGGTGGTGCGCGAAATCGGTCCCTGCAAGGGCGTGCACCTGATCCTGCTTGGCGGGGTGTATCTCTCCCAGTACGAGGCCACCGTGGGGCCACAGACGATCGAGCAACTCCACACGCTGCATGCTGACAAGCTGTTTCTGGGCGCTGATGGCCTGACCCTCGCTAAGGGCGTCACGACGGCCAACGTCCTTGAGGCAGAGGTGAATCGCGCGACGATCATTGCGGCGAGCGAAGTGATCGTGGTCGCCGACTCGAGCAAGATTGGCCTCATCGGCCTGACGACCATCGCGCCCCTGGCCGGCATCAGCAAGCTGATCACCGACACCGATGCGGCGGATGACTTCATCGCCGGCCTGCGCCGCCAAGGGGTGGAAGTGATCGTGGTGTAAGAGGTTCACTTCATGGAGTATCGCGTTCTGGGGCGGTCGGAGCTGCGAGTCAGCTCGATAGGGTTGGGGTGCGTCACCTTCGGCCGGGAGGCCGACGTGGAGGCGTCCTTTGCGATCATGGATCGCGCCGTCGAGCGCGGCATCACCCTGTTCGACACCGCCGAAGCGTACGGGGCCGGCCGCTCCGAGGAAGTGGTAGGCCAGTGGATGGCTGAGCGCGGCGCGCGGGGAAAGACCGTGCTGGCGACGAAGGTGACTCATCCCCTGCGCCGCGAGCGGATCCTTGCGTCGGCCGAGGCCAGCCTGCGCCGACTGCGCATCGATGTCATTGACCTGTACCAGCTTCATTCCTGGGATGGTGATGCGCCGTTGGAGGAGACGCTGGAGGCGCTCGACGTATTGGTGAGAAGCGGCAAGGCGCGTTACGTGGGGTGCAGCAACTTCGCCGCCTGGCAACTGTGCAAAGCGCTCTGGCAGCAGGACGTCCGCGGCTGGGCGCGCATGGAAGCGGTCCAGCCGCACTACAACCTCATTGCGCGCGACATCGAGCGGGAGCTGCTGCCCCTGTCTGCCGATCAGGAGATCGGCGTGCTGACCTATAGCCCGCTGGGCGGCGGCTTCTTTACCGGCAAGTACCGGCAAGGGGAGGCCGTCCCCAAGGGATCGCGCATGGATGTGGCGCCGGGGATGCAGCCCTTCTATTTCCACGCCGCGGGATATCGGATCTTGACCGGATTGCGCGCCAAAGCAGACGCATTAGGAACATCCACGACGTTGCTGGCGCTGGCTTGGGCCATGAGCGGCCCGGGTATCACGTCGGTTCTGATCGGCGCCAGCTCAATAGAGCACGTGGATCAGGCTATTGCGGCCCAGGCGCTCGGTTTGTCGCCGGAGCTACGCGCCGAGCTGAGCGCGCTGTAACTCGTTCTCACTCGTTCATTTGTTCATCGAAGGAGCCTCGGATGTACGATCACAATTGGGCCAAGGTTGACGTCAACAGTGTGCCGCACATGGTCGTGCCAGCGCCCGGCCCCAAATCCCATGAAATGCACGAGCGTGCCGCTAAATACATGAAAGGCTACTCGTCGCAGGTCCGTCTGTTCCCGGTAGTCTTCGAGTCGGGTAAGGGTAGAGGTCGGCCTGCGCTTGGTGCGCGCAGCGACCGGCAAGTTCGAGTTCATCTCTTTCCATCGCGATTTTCACGGCAAGACCATGGGCGCGGTGGGCCTCGCCCGGCTGGATGTCAGCCAGGGGTTGCGTGCTCCAGGCTTTTTCCTGGTACCGCGTGCCTACTGCTATCGCTGCGAATTCCGCCAGACCTACCCTGACTGCGACCTGCTCTGCACCGACTACATCCGCACGGCGATCAAGGAAGAGACCTCCGGCCGGGTAGCGGGCATCGTCCTCGAGCCGATCCAGGGCTGGGCGGGCAGCGTCGTGCCGCCGGATGGCTGGATCCAACGCATTCGGGCGATCTGCGACGAGTTCGGCATCCTGATGATGGCCGATGAAGTGCTGACCTGCATGGCGCGCACCGGCAGGATGTTCGCCATGCAGCACTGGAACACCGTGCCCGACGTCATGACGCTGGGCAAGGGCTTTGGCAACGGCTTCCCGGTGACGGCCATGCTGGTTGCCGACCAATACAAAGAGATCATCGAGAAGATCAGCGCCAGCACTTCCTACGGCGGCAATCCCATGGCCTGTGCCGCCGCGCTCGCGAGCATCGAGGTGATCGAGGAGGAGGATCTCTGCGCCCGGGCCAGCCATCTGGGCGGGATCCTGCTCGAGGAGATGGAGTGCATGGCCGCGCGGCACCCGATCATCGGCGAAGTGCGCGGGGTGGGCTGTCTGCTCGGCATCGAGCTGGTGAAGGATAAGGGCACGCGCGAGCCATTCGAGAAGGCCGGCCAGCTCGTCTATCAAAAGGCGTTCCGCAAAGGCCTGGCCTGGATCCCCGCCGGCCATATCCTCCGTATGTCGCCGCCGATGATCATGGAGGATGACATGGCGATGAAGGGACTGGGGATCATCGAAGAAGCGATCTACGAGACGGAACGCGAGCTGGGGTATTGAGCATACTGCGTATTGCGTATTGCGTTGCGTATTGCGCGGCGCGTGTTCCATCGTGGCGACCTTACGCAATACGCACCACGCAATACGAAAGCCACCGAGGTCATCATGTCTTCCAGAACCATCCGCTTCGGCATCATCGGCTGCGGGCTGATGGCGCGAGAGTTTGCCAGCGCGACGCAACGCTGGGCGCATCTGCCACAGATGGAGGTGCGGCCGAAGCTCGTGGCCATCGCCGACACCAAGCCATCGTGCCTTTGCTGGTTCGAGGACAACCTGCCGGACGTCACAGTGGCCGTGTCGGACTATCGCGATCTGCTCGCCAGCCCCCATGTGGACGCCGTCTACTGCGCCCTGCCCCATCATCTGCACGCCCAGATCTACGGCGACATCATCGCAGCCGGCAAACACCTGCTGGGCGAGAAGCCGTTCGGCATTGACTTGGCCGCGAATGAGCGCATCCTGGCTGCGTTGGCTGCCCGCCCGGAGGTTTTTGCGCGCTGCTCGTCGGAGTTTCCGTTCTATCCCGGCCCCTATCAGATCGTCAAGTATTTGCGGGAGGGCCGCTTCGGCAGGATCATCGAGGTGGAGGCCGGTTTCTGGCATTCCAGCGATCTCGATCCCAACAAGCCGATCAACTGGAAGCGGCAGGCGCAGTTCAACGGCGAATACGGCTGCCTCGGCGACCTGGGGATGCACGTCCTGCACATCCCGCTGCGCTTCGGCTGGATGCCCCGGACCGTGCACGGTTTGCTCTCCAAGATCGTGACGCAACGGCCCGATGATGCGGGCAATATGGTCCCATGCGACACATGGGACAATGCCGTCATGGCCTGCGAGGCCGTCAGCGGCGAGCATAAGTTCCCGATGCTGCTGAGCACCAAGCGCATCGCGCCCGGCGAGACCAACACCTGGTTCATCAAGATCCACGGCACGGAGTTCTCGGCCGAATTCACCACCAAGTACCCGCGCACCCTGCGCACCTTGACCTACCGATCAGGCAAGCCGCAGAGCTGGGAGGTGCTCGACTTGGGATATGTCTCGGCTTACCCGGCCATCACGGGGCCGATCTTCGAGTTCGGCTTCTCAGACAGCATCCTGCAGATGTACGCGGCGTTCTGCGATGAGCTGATCAACCGTGAGCGGATGAGCCAGCCGTTCGGCTGCGCCACCCCCGCAGAGACCCATCAGCACCACCGCGTACTCACCGCTGCGCTGGAGTCGTACAAGGCCGGGACGGTGGTGGCATTGGCGTGATCCGGCGCACTTGGTCTCAAAGCTTCGGCCGGTTGCATGGTCGGCAGCGATGACCGGCTAAAGCCTCGATTCCGCTCAATTCGCATCCATCCAAGTTCACGCGCGGGCCGTTTTTAAGCCAGGAAGAAGCAACATGCCCAAGATCACTCACAGCACCGATGTGGATCGCGAGCTCTTCGACCACGAGCTGGACAGCTTCGTCCCCGACGTGATCTGCGACGCGCACGCACACTTGTGGGCCAGGGATGACCTGCCGCCGGCCGCCCTGACCGGCGCGTTCGGGACGATGGATGTGCCGGTCGTTGACCTGGCGACGTACCGAAGCTACATGGCCGAGCTTCTCCCCAACCGGAGGATCGCGGGCGGGCTGCTGATCCCCGGCGCCGTCGGCGCGACAGGCGCCGGCCTGACCGCCGAAAACGAGCTTGTCTCCCGCGAGGCCAGGTGGGCGCCGGGGTGGCGGAGCTCGTTCCTCATCACGCCCCAAATGGACCCGGAGTACGTCCGCTCGGAAGTGCGCCGTCTGGGGGCATCGGGGTTGAAATGCTACTACGTCCACTCCGGCAAGAGCCCGAGCTGGGACGCGGAGATCCCCGACTACCTGCCGGAGCGGCTGGTGCGGGTGGCCGACGAAGAGGGGTTGTGCATCACGCTCCACATGGTGCGCCGCCGCGCGGTCGCCGATCCCAGCAACCAACACTGGATTCGTCACTACTGTGAGACGTACCCGCGTATGCGGCTCATCCTGGCGCACGCGGCGCGTGGCTTCAACCCCTACCATACTATCGAGGGGATCCAGGCCCTCAAGGACCTGCCCAACCTCTGGTGTGATATGTCGGCCGTCGCCGATGTGGGCGCGTGCGAGGCGATCATCGAGGCGCTGGGCCACGAGCGGCTGCTATACGGCACCGACTTCCCTGTCAGCCACTTGCGCGGGCGGTGCGTGGCGATCGGCGACGGGTTCCTCTGGCTGTACGAGGACACGCTGGACTGGTCCACGGTCTGGTTCTTACCCCTCCAACCCGTGCTGATCGGGCTGGAGTCGTTGCGCGTCCTCAAGCAGGCGGCCTGGCATCAACGCCTGTCCGACCGGCAGGTGGAGGACATCTTCTGCAATAACGCGCGGAGCACGCTGGGATGAAAGCTGCCACGTGCCAGGCACTTGCGAAGTGCCTGGCACGTTCGAGATGACTTGTAAAGGTTGGAGGTAATCTGTGAACTTCATCGCTACCTTGACCGATAGCCAGATCGAAGAAATCCGGGACAAGACTGCGGAGATCCTCGAAACCGTGGGCCTCCGCGTGGGGCATGCGGACATGCTGCGGCGCTGCCGGGAGGCGGGGGCGGTTGTGGATGAGGCGAGCGGGACCGTCCGCTTCCCGCGTCCTTTGCTGGCCGAGCTCCTGGCCAGCGTTCCGTCCGAATACACCGTCACTGGCGCGGACGGCGCCGAGTACACGATCGGCGGGGAGCATCAGCATTGCCATGCCATCGTCACCGACCCCTGGATCGTGGACTACGAGACGCAAGCCCCGCGTCGGCCCCGGCTCGATGACCTGCGCCGGCACACGGTCATCAGCCAGAAGCTCAAGCAGGTCGCGTTCATCAGCCTGATGGACTTCCCGGTGACGGACGTGGAGGGGCCAACCTCTAGCCTGCGGGCCTTCGAGGAGCACGTCCTGCACCATGCCAAGCACACCTGGGTCTTCGCCACCGATCTGGAGCGCTATCGTCACTTCCTGGAGATCGGCAAGATCGTGGCTGCGGCGCAGGGCAAGGACGTGAGCGACAGTCGGCTGCTGAGCATCGCGGTGGGAGTGCTGTCGCCGATGGCGGTGACCGGCCTCAACGTCGAGTTCCTGCTGGAAGCCTGCGCACACGACTTCCCCGTGATCCCGACCGTCTGCCCGATGGCGGGGATGAGCAGCCCATACAGCCTGGCCGGCGCCGTGCTCCTGGGCAACGTTGAGACCATTGGCCTGGCTGCGCTGACCCAGATCGTCCGCCGCGGGCATCCGTACCTGTACGCCTTCGGGCCGTCGGTGGCGGACATGCGCTCCGGGCACGATCTGTACTACACACTCGACAAGGTCCTCTGGAAGATCGCCGGCGCGCAGTTGGGCAAGTTATACAACATGCCGATCGCGGTCGAGGCCGGCGGCTCGATGACTTTCCGCTATGACCAGCAGAACGGCGCGGAAGGGATCCTGTTTATGCTGGCGGCGCTGGGCGCCGGCGCCAACATCATCAACGGCATCGGCTCGACCTACAACGCGATCGGCATGTCGGCCGAGATGATGGTGATCCACACGGCCTGGCTGGAGGCGGCCCGCTTCCTCCAGCGCGGCATTCGCTTCGACGGTGGCCGGCTTGGGCTGGAGAGCATCCTGCGGACAGGGCCGGGCGGCAGCTACCTGACCGATGACCTGACCCTGCACTGCCTCCGCCAAAAGGAGTTTTTCGCCAACCCGATGTTCGATCACTCCGGCGGCGCGGAGGTGGGGGAGCCGCTGCTGGTGCGTGCGCATGAGCAGGTGGAGCGACTGACGGCGGACGCCGCGTCGCCGTTGACGGATCAAGTGCAAGAGGGGATCCGCCGGTATTGCGCGGAGCAGTACCGGAAGCTGGGAGCCTGATCGGGGGAGGAACATATGGCACAAGGCATAGAATACCCCTGTGTTTTGGGTACGGGCCAGGCGTTGTATCGCCAGGCCAAGACCCGCATCCCGGGCGGGACGCAACTGCTCTCCAAGCGGCCGGAGATGTTCCTGCCGGAGAATTGGCCGGCGTACTACAGCCGGGCGCGGGGCGTCGAGGTTTGGGACCTGGATGGGGCGCACTACTACGACATGAGCTACAGCGGCATCGGCGCGAACATCCTGGGCGCCGCCGATCCCGACGTGGACGCCGCGGTGATGGAAGCCGTGCGCGCCGGCTCAATGTCCACGCTGAACTCGCCCGACGAGGTGACGCTGGCAGAGTTGCTGTGCGAGCTGCATCCATGGGCGCAGATGGTGCGCTACACGCGCTCGGGCGGCGAAGCGATGGCCGTGGCCGTGCGCATCGCCCGAGCGCATACCGGTCGCGACCGCGTGGCTTTCTGCGGCTACCACGGCTGGCACGACTGGTACTTGGCCGCCAACCTGGCCGAGCAGAATGCGCTCGACGGCCTCCTCCTCCCCGGCCTCGATCCCGCGGGCGTGCCGCGCGGGCTGCGCGGGACGGCGCTGCCTTTCCACTACAACCGCATCGAGGAGCTGCAGGCCATTGTGGCGCGGCACGGCCCGGAACTGGCAGCGGTCGTCATCGAACCGATCCGCAACGATGAGCCAGCGCCGGGCTTTCTGGCGGAGATCCGAGCCATCTGCGACCGGATCGGCGCGGTCCTGGTGGTGGATGAGATCTCTGCCGGCTTCCGCCTGACGACCGGCGGCGCACACCTGGTGTACGACCTCGAGCCGGACATCGCGGTGTTCGCCAAAGCGATGAGCAACGGCTACCCGATGGCTGCCATCATTGGCAAGCGCGACGTCATGCAATCAGCCCAAAAGACCTTCATCAGCAGCACCTATTGGACCGACCGCATCGGCCCGGCCGCGGCGCTGGCAACCATCCGCAAGCACCGGCGCTGCGACGTGGCCCGGCGTCTCAACCACATCGGTACCCTGGTGAGGGAAGGATGGCGCGTGGCCGCCGAGCGGGCGGGGCTGCGCCTCGAGATCGGCGGCATGGTCCCACTGAGCCATTTCGCCATCCAGGCAGCCGACGCGCCGGCTGCGCACACCCTCTACACGCAACTGATGCTGGAGAAGGGCTATCTGGCGACCAAGGCCTGCTACGTGACCTACGCGCACAGCGAGCCGATCGTCGAGGAGTACCTGCAGGCGACCGAGGATACCTTCGGCGTGATCGCCGCCGCGCTGCACCGCGGCGCGGTGCGCGATATGCTCCACGGGCCGGTCGCACACAGCGGCTTCGCCCGGTTGAACTGACCATGAACGCCAAGGAGCGCGTCCTTCGGGCCATCCGCGGGGGACGGCCGGATCGGATACCGGGGATACTACGTTACCCTGAGGCCGATCGTTACGCCCTGGAGGGCGCGACGCTGTTTGATGGCACGACCGAGGATCTTCGCGAAGGGCTCACCATCCAGGTCGAGGGCGCGCACATCGTGCGAGTCTGCCCGCCCCATGAGCTGCCGGAGGGCATCCCGGTCGTTGACCTGACAGGCTGCTGCGTAACGCCCGGCCTGATCGACACACACGTGCACAGCGAAGATTGGCATGCGCCGCTCTACCTGGCCAACGGAGTCACGACTGTCCGGGATGTGGGCTGCGCCCTGGCGCCAGTGCTCGCGCGGCGCCAGCAGTGGAACGCGCCGGGCGCGGCCGCGCCGCGGCTGGTCTGTTGCGGGCCGCTGCTCGACAGCCCAGGCAAAACGTGGCGGGCGATGGGCAGTATCGTGTCATCGCCGGAACAGGCGCGTGCGATGGTGGACCGGTGGGTCGCGGCGGGGGTAGATCAGATCAAGCTGTACGCCAGCCTGAACGAAGCCTGCTTTGTGGCGGCTGTGCAGCGGGCACACGGGCACGGTAAGCTTGTCCTGACTCACCTGCAAGACTGCTTCGATGCGCGGGCCGCCATCGAGGCCGGGGTGGATGAGATCGAACACCTCTCCGGCTTCGCGGAGGCGCTCTGGCCGGAGCGGCGGGCGGCAGGTGAGGGGTGGCGCCGCCTCTGGGCGGAGCCGGAACGCGACCGGGTCCAGCGCCTGGTGGAGCTGGTGCTGGCGCACGGCACGTGGCTGCCCGTCACGCGCGTGGTATGGCATCGGCTCAATGCCGCCTGGAGTCCGTTCGATGGGGATCATCCGGAGCAGCGCTACGTCCCATGGCCTCTTGAGGTGTGGTGGGCTTTATATTACGGCGGTTCGATGTCTGCCGGCGAGCGGCTCGAGTGGAGCCGCGCCCTGGCGGGCATGCAGATCTTCACGGCCGCATTGATCGAGGCGGGCGCCCGCGTGATCCCCGGCAGCGATGCGCCCTTCACCAAGG
>MNXL01000225.1:3568-19834 GCA_001871755.1 Anaerolineae bacterium CG2_30_64_16 | reverse complement strand
TTTATCCGCTTCGATCCGTTGCCAGGACAACAAAAGACGCAAAACGTATCGTGTCTCGCCACCGATGACGTTTTGCGTCTTCTACCCTGATTTTGCGCAAAGAAATCGGGGCGCAATCACGCGGCTTCGGCCTGGCGTCTCCTGGTCCCAAACAAGTCCCGCTCCTCCCAACCGACCAGGATCGGCACCGCGTTGAAGATCGAGGAATAGGTGCCGCTAATCAGTCCGTAGAACATCACTGCGATAAACTGTTTGATCGTCGCGCCGCCGAAGAGCAGGAGCGCCGCCATCACAAACAGCGCGTTGAGCTGCGTAGCGAGGGAGCGATGGATCGTCTCCAACAGGCTGCGGTTGGCGATCGTGCCGAACGGCTCACCCCGATACTTGGGCGAATTCTCGCGAATCCGGTCGAATACCACGATGGTATCCTGCACCGAGAAGCCGATCACCGTCAAGATCGCGGTCAGGAACAACGCGTCTGCTTCCCAGCCAAAAACCAGGCTGCAGATGCTGAAGACACCCGCCGTCACCAGGATATCGTGGATCATCGCGACGATGGCCGAGACGCCGTAGCGGAACGGATGCGACACCTTCCGAAACGCCACGACGAGGAAAGCCAGGATCGCCAGTGAAGCCGCGAACACCGCCAGGACGGCCGCCTGAGTCACCTCGCGGCCGATGGAAGGCCCGACCGAGCTGAACTGTATTTCGGCCACACTTTCGCCAAACTTGGCCTTGACCGCGCTCATGAGCATGACTTTTTCCGTCTCGTCGATCGGTTTGAGCCGCACCTGTGCGGTCAGACCGTCACCCAAGGTGGTCACGGCCGTGTCACTGTAACCGGCATCCACAAAAACCTCGCGCAACACGGCCGGCTGGATCGCTTGATCGAACTGCAACTCCCAGATCGAACCGCCGGTGAAGTCAATTGCCAGTTTGAAAGGCAGGCCGGTCGTGATGGTCGAATAGATCATAGCGATCAGTCCCGGCAAGATAATCAGGGTCGAAAGCAGGAAGTACCACTTTCGCCGCTCCACAAGTTGCACCATGTTTTCCCCCTGCTCCTCTAGACGCCCAACAGCCAACGCTTGTCGCGCAATGACTCGCCGGCGCTGCTCTCGAACACGGCGCGCATGAATGTGCGCGTCACAGTGACTGCTGTGAACATGCTGATCGACACGCCGATGGCCAGGTTGACGGCGAAGCCCATCACCGCCTGCGCGCCGAACGTCCGGCCAAACATGATCAAGATCAGACAGGTGATCAGCGTGGACAGGTTCGAGTCAAAGATCGAAGTCCAGGCCCGGCTGAAGCCGGCCTCGACGGCTGCCTTCAACGACCGCCCCCAACGCACCTCTTCTTTCATCCGCTCGAAGATGAGGATGTTGGCGTCCACCGCCATGCCGGTCGATAACAGGAAGCCGGCTATGCCTGGTAAGGTCAGCGTCACCGGGATCAGCTTGTAGAGCGCCAGGTTCAGACCGGCGTAGATTGCGAGCGCAATCGCGGCCAGCGTGCCGGGGAGTCGATAGTACACAATCATGAACAATAGCACCGTGATCAAGCCGATCAGCCCGGCCGTGACGCTGCGCCGCACCGAATCCGCGCCCAGGGTGGCCCCGATGGTGCGCCGATTGACGACCTCCAGCGGCACCGGCAGCGCGCCGTAGCGCATCTGCACAGCCAGACTTTCCGCTTCATCTCGGGAGAACTTGCCGGTGATCTCACCGCTACCGTCCGGGATCGAGCTGTTGATACGCGGCGCAGATAGCACGACGTTGTCCAACACGATGGCCAGGATGTCGTTCACGTGCTGTGCGGTGTAGTCGGCGAAGATCTTGGCGCCCGCGTCGGTCAACGTGAAACCGATGGACGATGCGCCGTACTGGTCGAGCTGAACGCCGGCGTCCTTCAGATCACGGCCGGTCATGATGGTCGTGAAGACAACATCCGGATAGGGGTTAGGGGTGGCGCCCAACGTCTCGGTGACCGGAACCGCATCGTGATTCGTGGTCCGCACGTAGACACCCTGCGTCACCAGCGGGTATTGTGGATCGGTGGAAGAGCCGATCTCGACGAACTCCAATTGTCCGGTACTCTTGAGGGTTTGCACAGCCTGATCCGGGTTGTCGATCCCCGGCAGCTCGACGATGATGCGGCTCTCGCCCTGCAACTGCACCAGCGGCTCGGTGACCCCCAGGCCGTTCACACGGCGCTCGACGATCACCTTGGCGGCCTGCATATCCGCGGCCGTGAACTGCTGATCGCCCGATGGCTTTGCCTCAAGCAGGACCTGGGTGCCACCCCGCAAATCCAGGCCCTGTTTGATCTCCAAATCCCGATACTCGGGTGGCTGTTGCCAGAACAACGCCTGGCTGGCCCACTTCGGGTGGTCGATGGGCAGATCCACCCACACTATCACCAAGGCCAGCAGGACGATGAGCGCCAACACGACGGTGTTGCGATTCTGCATGCGTTCCTCTCCCCCAATCAATTCAAGATTGCAGATTACTGTCATCAGACCGGCCCAAATCATCCAGCCCGCCAAAGACGTAACGTCCGCTTTTGCCGCGCCAACTACCACTCACAGGCAAACAGAGCGATTATACCGCCCCCAACTGAGGCTGTCAAAAACCGGGCCCGCGACGGGGTGACGGGTGACACGGTGACACGGTGACAAGGTGACAAGGTGACAAGGTGACAAGGTGACGCCAATCTACCAATCTACCAATCTACCAATCTACCAATCTACCAATCTACCCTCGTTTCCCTATCCCTTGAATCCTCACTCCTCCAGCATCGCCAACACCTGCTCCAGCACCTCGTCCGGGGTCAGATCATCGGTGTTGACGTAGAGATCGCAGTACGCGCGCGCGTGGCGCAGACGTTCGACCTCCTGCTCCAGGAGCCACTCTTCCCAGTCGGCCTGCTGACGACGCCGACGGATGGCCGCCAACCCGGCATCCAGATAGATCAGCAGATCCGGCCGGGTGATCCGCAGCCACATATCGGGCACATAGGAGTGCTCCTGCGCCACCTGTCTGGCGTTGAACCCGCGCGCCCGCAGCGCGGCCACCAGCGTCGATTTGCCGGACGCGCACACCCCGACCACGGCGATCAGTGGAACTGACATGGCGATCTACGATTTGCGATTTGCGATTTGCGATTTGCGATTTGCGATTTGCGATTTGCGATCTGCGATTTGCGATCTGCGATTTGCGATTTGCGATTTGCGATCTGCGATCTGCGATTTGCGATTTGCGATTTGCGATTTGCGATTTGCGATTTGCGATCTGCGATTTGCGATTTGCGATCTGCCCCTTCACCGCACCGGAAAACTGACCGTCATCCGCCGCACAGCCGGGCCGTCCGAGTCGACCTGCGTCACAAGTTGGATCACGGCGACGGTAACGTCATCGCCCGGTCGCCCATCGTCCAGCGCCAGGGCAGCGTGCAGCACCCCGTCGGCCAACTCCTGCGCCGTACAGGTCGGTTGACAGGTCAGCCCGCGCACCGTTGCCACCGGATCCAACTTCGTGTCGCGCCGCGCCCCCGCATGCAGCACCCCGTCGGTGAAGGCCACCGCGATCTGGCCCGGCGCCAGCGGCAGCTCGGTGATCACCGGCCGCGTGCGGCCGTGGATGCCCACGATGTCGGCCGGTTCATCCAATACCTGCCACGTGTTGGCCTGACCCAACAGCACCGGGCACTGGCTGTTGCGAGAGATCACCAGCGTCCGGGTTTCCAGGTCCACGGTCAGGATGATCAGCTCCGCGGAGACTTGCCCGCGGCGCTGCGTGCGCAGATAGTCATGCGCAGCCCGAGCCGCGGCGCCATCTCGGACGCCCTCAGCCAGCAGGCTGACCGCCTTGCGCATCGCGATGTTGCTGATCGCCTTCGCGCTCGGGCCGCTACGCTGGCCATCTACCATCACCACCGAGAGCCCGCCGCGCGGTCTCTCCACCACTTCCACCGAGTCCCCGCTCTCTTGCACCGCATACTTCGGCGCCTTCGCAACCGCAACTTCGACCTTAAGCATCGTCACCCACCGCCCCCGATTTCCGATTTCAGCCAGACCAGCGCCTGATCCCGCGTCGTCACCTCGCCCACCGCCTGCGCTTCACGCAGCCCTTCCAGCAACTCGCCGATACGCGGGCCCGGAGACAAGCCCGTCACAGCCATGATCTCCCGGCCATCCAGAAGCGGTGTCGGGGCGACGCGGGCGGACCGTTCCTGGAAATAGGTCTCCAGGATCAGCCGCGTGGTCCCAAGCCGGCGCTGCCAGCGCTCAACATCAGGCCGGGCCGCGTAGGTCGCCAGGTGATCGGCCAGGCTCAGGAGTGCGCAATCCGGACCGTTCGTATCCACGTCGCGGAAGAAGCGATAGAGCGCCCGCCGGCCTGGCGGGTAGTCGTGCGCCAGGTGGCCGGGTCGCATGTGCTGGTTCACCAGCCGGCTGACGTAGGCGATCTCATCCACGGCCAGCTTTAGCGCGCGGCCGCGCGCTTCGACGAGCAGCGCGCCCCAGCGGTCATGCTCCAGGAACCGGATACGGCCGCCGGCTTCCACCGAACGCATCACCGGCTTACCCCAATCGTGCGCCAGCGCGGCCCACGGCAGCCAGTCACGGCGGGTATGCCCCGACGCCAACGGCTGTGCCAGATGCCCGCGCAGATCAGCGGCACAGGGCGCCAGACCCTCGGCCAGCTCGGCCCAGACCGCGGCAGCGGCCAGGATCGTCGCGTCATCCGCCACCGGCTGCGGCCGGACGTAGGACGTGGTCTCTCCGTCATCGCCAGGCCACAACAGCGCGTAGATCCCCTGCAAGTGCGCCATCACCGCGCGGGTGTGATCGAAGACGTCCTGATAGTGCGGCGCCGACTGCGTGACGTCGATCAACGCGGCGGCCTCGGGCAAAACGTGGCGTAGCAGATCGAGCCGCGCCAACAGCCGCACATGCTGCCAACCGTCGGGCGCCGGGATGATGCGCATCAGCTCATCGCGCACCCGCTCGCCGGCCACAGTTGGCAGTTGCGCCGCGTCTCGCCTGATCAAGTTGAACGTGGCGTCCTCAATGCGGAATCCCAGCCCGGCAACGTGGCGGACCGCCCGTAACATGCGCAACGGGTCATCCAGAAACGCGCCCTCGGTGACCGCCCGCACCCAACCCCGCGCCAGATCGGCCCGGCCGTCGAACGGATCGACCACGGCCGCTGATGCGGCCACTGATGCGGCTTCATCGTAGACGATCTCCAGAGCGATCGCGTTGATCGTGAAATCCCGCAGCGCCAGATCGCCCAGAAGATCCGGCGCGCGCAGCCGAGCCACGTCCACGTCGAGCGCCGCGCCAGTGGCATCAGACACGATAGCCCGGCCCACATCGCGCGCCGCGTCCAGGACAAAGAAGTGCCCCCCGAACGCCGCCGCGATCGCCCGGGCCAGCGCGATGCCCCCCTTCGTCACAACAATGTCCAGATCGTGACTGGGCCGGCCCAGCAGCCGATCGCGCACGTAGCCGCCCACCAGCCAGGCGCGGGTCCCGCGGGCGCGGATGAAGGAAAGGATATTGGAGATTGGAGATTGGTAAATTGGTAAGTTGGTAGATTGGTACATTGGTAGATTGGTAGATCGGCAGATGGCAGATGGCGGATGGCAGATGGCGGATGGCGGATGGCAGATGGCGGATGGCAGATGGTGGATCACCTTGTCACCCTGTCACCCTGGCGGGGGTGGCGCCCGACGCACCCACACCACGGTCGCCTCTTCGCGTGGGCGGGTGCGCCTGGCCGCTCGCAGCGCAGCATCAGCCGTGCGCCCTACCCCGGCGACCTGGCCCCGCACCAACGCGACCCACCGCCCTTCATAGGCGTTCAGGTCGAGTTCCGGGCCGGGCTCGGTGGGCGGCGGTTCGGGCATGACGCGCTAGGCCAGCGCCGCGACCATCTCGGCGATTTCGCCCGGATGCCGCGCCACCCGGACACCCGCGCCGGTCAACGCCGCCATCTTGTCCGCGGCCGTACCCTTGCCGCCGCTGATGATGGCGCCCGCGTGGCCCATCCGCTTGCCGGGAGGGGCCGTCTGTCCGGCAACGAACGCGGTCACCGGCTTGGTCATGTGCTGGGCGATGAAATCGGCCGCCTTCTCCTCGTCCGTGCCGCCGATCTCGCCAATCATGACCACCTGTCTGGTCTCCGGGTCATGCTCGAACATGCGCAGCACGTCCACAAAATCGGTGCCGTTGATCGGGTCACCGCCGATCCCCACCGCGGTGGACTGGCCGATGCCGCGCACGGTCAGCGCGTAGACCACCTCGTAGGTCAGTGTGCCCGAGCGACTGACCACGCCCACGCTGCCGCGGGTGTGGATGTGGCCGGGCATGATGCCGACCTTGGTCTCGCCGGGCGTAATCAGACCCGGGCAGTTCGGCCCGATCAGCCGCACGCCCACCCGATCCAGATAGGCGCGGACTTTGAGCATGTCCAGCGCCGGGATCCCCTCGGTGATGCAGACGATCAGCCCAACCCCGGCGTCGGCGGCCTCCAGGATGGCGTCCGGGGCAAACCGGGCGGGCACGTAGATGATGCTGGTGTCGGCGCCGGTGGCGTCCACGGCCTCGCGCACCGTATCGAAGATCGGCACATTGCGCACGGCCCAGCCACCGCCCTTGCCGGGTGTGACTCCGGCAACCACGTTGGTGCCGTACTCGATCATTTGCTCGGTGTGAAAAGCGCCCTCGCGGCCGGTGATGCCCTGAACGACCACGCGGGTCTCTTTATTGACTAAGATGCTCATTCACGAATCTCCTCGTAGTGCGTCAAACCCAGATAGGCGACTCTTCCTCACCAGGAAAGGCCACGTCCGGGCTGAGTTGTGCGCGCAACCGTATCTGATCTGAAAATAGCCTCCCTAGCCTGCTGTGGCCGGTCTCCTGACCGAGCCACCGCGTTCCCAGGGCGGGCACGGTCGGAGACCGGCCCGAGCGGTGAGGGATGTTTTCATGGGCCGTGGCGACGAGCACGGCATGAGAAACTGATCTGAAAATAGACGTTCGCTACCCGTTTTCATGCTTGGTGGTGAACGAAGTTCATGGTGACTTCTCAATAATCTGGGGATAGCTCGGGCCGGTCTCCGACCGTGCCAGTCGTGGCACGGTCAGGAGACCGGCCACAGCGAGCGAGTCCCCGAAGAATTAAGAAGATACCTTTGAGCGTACTCGCGATCGTTGCGAGCATCAATACCTCAGGATCCTTGATCTGGTATTGCACGTGGTCACCCTTCCTGGCCGGCTGGCGCCGAGAACAAACTGCGCTGCTTCTCCCGCTTCTGGTACGGCGCCGGATCGAACCCGACCCACTCGATTCCTTCGACGCCGTCGAAGCGCCGGGCCATGACCGCGAGAGCCTCCGGGTTGTTATCGACGAGGATGAAGCGGCGGCCAAATTCGAGCGCGGCTGCGCCCGTCGTTCCGCTTCCGGCGAAGAAGTCGAGAATGACCGCGCCGGGTCGCGAGGACACCTGAACGATGCGCCTCATGATGCCGAGCGGCTTCTGCGTTGGATACCCGGTCTTCTCAGAGCCGTTGGTTGGAACGATGGTGTGCCACCACGTGTCGGTCGGGAGCTTCCCACGCGCCGCCTTCTCTGGGCCGACTAGACCTGGCGCCATGTACGGGATGCGTTCGATCTCGTCCACGTTAAACACGTAGTCGGAAGGGTCCCTGGCGTAGAGCAGGATGTTGTCGTGCTTTGGAGGCCACCGGTTCTTTGGTCGGCCGCCATAGTCGTAGGCCCAGATGATCTCGTTCAAGAAGGCGTCACGCCCGAAGATCGTGTCGAGCAGAATCTTGCAGTAGTGCACCTCGCGGTAGTCCACGTGGAAGTACAAGCAGCCGTGGGGTACCAGGACCCGGTGGGCTTCGGTGAGACGCGGCTCCAGGAAGGCCAGATAATCGTCGAAGAGATCGCTGAAGCGCTTCGTTCCCACGACAATGCTCTCGTAGCGACGGCCCTGGAACCCGATACGGTCCCCTTCCGCAGAGCGCACCGTCTTGAGCTGCGTGCGCTGCTGGATCCTCCCGGTGTTGAACGGCGGATCGATGTAGATCAGGTCCACGGACGCCGATGGCAGCGCCCGAAGGACATCCAGGTTCTCAGCAAAGTAGATTCTGCCGATCACATCGTACTCCATCAGGGTCTTGGTCATCGTTCCTCCTGGCGCCTGACTCTATGATGAAGCGTTCGCCCCCCCCATGCCACGCGATTGCTGAGCTCCGAAAGCCTGGCCTTCGCTTCCTGTACACTCACCGTTGACACGTTCGCGGTCTCACCCCCTGTTTTTGGTCACGATGCCCTGCTGCCTCTATGACCACTACAAGCTCTTGGGCGCCGTTGTCAAACAGCCAGAGAAGCCATCACGCTTGCCTGCCTGGCAGCCACGCCATGAGGTACTTGCTTGTGCAGGTCCTTCACGCAGCGTGCTGCGCCGCGGCCACGGCCATCTGCGCCGCTTCCATCAGCGTCTCGGCCGTCATCATCTTGGCTTTCTTGAGGATGGCGCGGCCTTCGATATCGTTCGTGCCAACCAGCCGTACCACCATCGGCACGTTCGTCGGCGCCTCGCCCAGCGCCTGAAGGATGCCGCGAGCGACCTCATCACAACGGGTGATGCCGCCAAAAATGTTGAACAGCACCGCGTTCACGTGCGGGTCGGTCAGGATGATGCGCAGGGCGGCCGCGACCTTGTCGGCCTTGGCGCCGCCGCCGATATCGAGGAAGTTGGCCGGCGCGCCGCCGTAGAACTTGGTGATGTCCATCGTGGCCATCGCCAGACCCGCGCCGTTGACCATGCAGCCAATCTGGCCATCTAGCTTGACGTAGCTCAGCCCGTTCAGCCGCGCGGTGCGCTCTTCGGGTGTCTCCTCGTCCTCGTCGCGCATGGCTGCCAGATCAGGATGGCGATAGAGCGCGCTGTCATCGAGCACCATCTTGCCATCCACCGCCAGCAGCTTGCCATCCCGCTGCACGACCAGTGGGTTGATCTCCGCCAGAGTGGCGTCGCTCTCCATGAACGCGTCGTACAACCCCTGGCAAATCGCGGCAAACTGGGCCCACTGCTCCCGGGGCAGCCCGACGCCCATCGCCAGGTCACGGGTCTGGTACTCCTTCAGCCCGATGCAAGGATCCACCGCCACCTGGATGATCTTCTCCGGCGTGCGGGCGGCCACCTCTTCGATGTCCACCCCGCCCTCGCTGGACGCCATCACGGTCACGCGGCGGCGCCCCCGGTCGATAACCATGCCCAGATAAAGCTCCTTGTGCAGATCGGCCGCCGCGTCCACCAGCACCTTCTTGACAATCATGCCCTTGATGTTCATGCCCAAAATGCGGCCGGCCGCCGCCTCGGCCTCGGCTGGCGATTTCGCCAGCTTGATCCCGCCAGCCTTGCCCCGGCCCCCGACCAGCACCTGCGACTTGACGGCCACAGTGCCGCCCAGCCGCCCGGCGACCACGCGCGCTTCAGCGGGCGTGGTCGCCACGTCGCCGTCAGGGATCGGCACGCCATATTGCGCAAAGATGCGCTTGGATTGGAACTCCTGTAGCTTCAATGCAGTAACTCCTTTGGTAACACGGGTGACTCCCCGGCGAGCCATCCTCCTAACCCGGACAAGGCCGCTGCGCTTACAAGCGCCGCTGCGCTTACAAGCGGAACCAAGAAGGCGCCAACCTTGCTCACCGAATTCTTGCACAAAAAACAAGGATCTCGTGGGTTAGGCCCTATCGACGAATATTCCCTTGAAGTTCCCTTAGTTAGTTCCAGAAAAATACTCATCCCAGAACCTCCTGAGATTCCCAGGAAAACCGGCGATCTTGGGACATCTATTTTTCTGGAACGGCCTTAGTATAACTGCCCAAGCACCGCTATGCAAAATCGAGACGCTCCCACCCCTTTCCTGCGACGAAATCGCTGTTGTCAGGGAAGAGGCGGGAGCGAGATCGACGCATTCCAACCTCAAAGAGACAAAAGTCCTATCCTGCGCCCATGTGAGGTGTTAGCCTGGCTGAAGGGTATCATCTCAATAATCCGGGGACAGTTCGGGCCGGTCTCCGACCGTGCCCGTCGTGGCTCGGTCAGGAGACCGGCCACAGCAAGTAAAGCCCCGCAGAATTGAGAAGATACGCTGGAGGCAATATGGTGACATTCCACACGAGGCAATCTGGAGTAGGGCAAATGCGTATCCTGGCAATTATCTCCGGCGACTATGGGCAGCGGCACGTGGACAACATCCGCGCTCACGGACCGGCCGAGTGGACCGTCGAGATCTGGCGCGCCCCGGCCGTATTGCCCCTGGTAATGGATTACCCCGAAGATTACTTGCCCGACAAACTGCCTTCCGCTGACCTGATTCTCTCCTTTGCCGAACTCAAAGGCGTGGCGGAGTTGCTGCCGGACATCGCCGAGATGACGGGTGCGCGGGCGGTGATTGCACCCGTTGACAACGAGACCTGGCTGCCGCGGGGGCTGGCTCGCCAGTTGCGGGGCTGGCTGGCGGACATCGATGTGGCCATCGCCACCCCCAAGCCATTATGCACGCTCACCGAGACCCACTATTACATCGCTCGCCGCAAAAAGCTTGAGGTGACCCACCCGCTGATCGCCGAGTTCGCGCGTCATTTCGGACACCCCAGGCTGGTCGTCTCCGTGAACCCGGAGACACGGCAAATCACGGCCGCCGAAGTGGAAAGGGATGCGGTCTGTGGTTGTGCGCAGTATGTAGCGGACCGGCTGTTGGGAGTCTCAGCCGATGATGCCGGAGAACAGGCCGGCCTGTTACACCACCACTATCCCTGCTGGGCCAGTATGGGAGTGGATGTGGACTACAGCGACACACTGATGCACGTCTCGGGCAACCTGCTCAAGGACAACGTGGAGGCGCAAGTCAAGCCGTTCAAACAGGTGCAGCGCATCAGGCCCGGAGAATTGATACGGGCCGAGGAATAGCCTCACCCCCGGCCCCCTGCGCACAGCCCCCCTAGTGCAAAAACAGGGAGCATTTTGAGAATCCCTCCTTGATAGAATGGGTTGCGAAAATCGGTGGTCCCCCTCCAGGTAACGGGCCCCAGACCAACGCCAATCTCCTGTAACGCGTCGGTTAGCGTTGATCGATGGGCACGAATGGCAGGCCGATCTCCCCCGTGTACTTGGATGTGGGGCGCATCAGGCGGTTGTTGGCGTACTGCTCCATGATGTGGGCGATCCAACCGGCAGCCCGGGAGGCCGCGAAGATCGCGGTGTAGTACTCCGGCGGGATGCCGATGGCGTGCTGGACGGTCGCCGAGTAGAAGTCAACGTTGGGATAGATCCCTTTGGCTTCCATGACGGTCTGTTCGATGCGCCGCGAGATTTCGTAGAGGGAGCGCTGGCCGTTGGCCTCGCACAGCATCTCCGAGTACCGGCGCAGATGGGTGGCGCGCGGGTCCTCGGTGCGGTAAACACGATGCCCGAAGCCCATGATGCGCTGGCGGTTCTCCAACATGCCCTCGATGTACTCTTTCACCATGTCCACGTCGGAGATATTCAGGATCATCTCCATCACCCGCTCGTTCGCGCCGCCGTGGAGTGGGCCCTTGAGCGACCCGATGGCGCCGGCCAGCGCGGAGTGCATGTCGCTCAGCGTGCTGGCGATGACCCGGGCCGTGAAGGTGCTGGCATTCAGCCCGTGATCGGAGAGCAAGACCATCAGCAATCGCATGGCCTTGCGTTCGAGCTCTGTGGGCGGCGTGCCGCGCAGCATGTACAGGAAATTCGACGAAACGCCATAATTCGGGTCGGGGGACAACAGCGGCAGGCCGTAGCGGATCCGATGCAGATCCGCGATGATGGTCGGGATTTGCGCCAACAGGCGACGGGCCTTGCGCCGGTTTGCCTCCGGCGAGATGTCCTCGACGTCCGGGTCGAAATGGGCCAACATGCCCACGGCGGTGCGCAACACAGCCATCGGGTGGCTGGTAGGTGGTGTGAGCTTCAACATGTCCACCACCTGGCTGGGCAGCCGCATGTCGGCGACGATCTCTGAGCTGAAGCGATCCCTTTCGGCGCGGGTCGGCAGACCGCCGTTCCAGAGCAACAGCACGACTTCCGAGAAGGTCATCTCCTCGGCGATGTCGTGGATGTCATACCCCTGATAATACAACCGGCCGTGAACACCGTCCACGTACGAGACGCTGGTCTCTGCGGCAACCACATCCTCCAGCCCACGAACGACCTTCTTTTCATCCTTGCTGTCTTGCGTCATGCGAACCGTCCTTTGTGTGATGTCTCAACGCTCAGGGGAATGAGCGCACCAACCCACGCTGAAGTCAGCGCGGGGATCACAACATTGTGGCGGTCAGCGACGCCGCAGACATGTAGAGATAGGGCCTAACCCGTGAGATCCTTGCTTTTTGTGCAAGAATTCGGTGAGCAGGGTTGGCGCCTTTTTTGGTTCCGGCTTGTCCGGGTTAGGATAACAACCACGAACCAGGTCATCACACAAACCAAGATGACGCACCTGGTGGGTGCGTCATCTTGGTTCCATTTGTGCATCAACGCATCAGAACAATGGAGAACAGTGCGCCGGCGCGGACAGTCACTCGAGCGGGGCCGACCAGCGAGAACCTGCCCGCACCGGAGCCTATCGACTTACAACAGGATGTATCCTCTCAATTTGGAGGGGCATCTCTCAAGTGCCTGGCACTTTTCGGAAGTGCCAGGCACTTTCCCCCAGATTATTGAGAGGATACCATCTCGTGCCTGCCCATCCTATCATGTCTCGAGCCGATTGGCAAGTCACTGTAACGGCGAAAAGACCATGATCCGGTGGCTGTCCCCGTCCGCCACATAGACCCGGCCATCCGGCCCCACGGCGATGCCGGTGGGCAGCGTGAAGGACTGGGCATCATTACCGTATAACCCGAATGTGGCCCGAAAGTTGCCGTCGGTATCGAACGCCAACACCCGGTAGTTTTCCGGATCCACTGCGTACACGGTGTTCCGGGCGCCATCCACGGCCAGGGCCGGCTTGTTCACCACAGACTGGCTCGCCCAGCCGTCGATCGACCACTGCGCCATATAGACGAAGTTGCGGTCGAACTTCTGGATGCGGCGGTTCCAGGTGTCAGCAACGTACCAGTTGCCGGCGCTGTCCTGGGCCAGCCCCACCGGCTCATCGAAGCGCCCTTCGATCACGCCGCCGCCGCCGTATTGAGCCACAAACTGCCCGTCCGGCGCAAAGACCTGCACCCGCTTGTTGCCGGTGTCCATCACGTAGACATTGCCATCCTGGCCGACAACCAGTGAGCGCGGCCCGTAGAAGACGCTCGGGGCGCCCAGTTCACCGCCTGTGGAGTCGAACCGCCCCCACATGGTGATGAAGTTGCCCTGGTTGTCGAACTTCTGGATACGGTGGTTCCAGGTGTCGGAAACGTAGATGCTGCCGTCCCCGCCAACTGCGATCCCCCACGGCTCGTTGAGCTGGCCGCGGCCGTCACCCTGGCACCCCTCACCCGTGTCCAGTTTGCAGGCGCTGCCGAACTGGCGCAAGAAGCTGCCGTCCGGGTTGAAGATCTGCACCCGGTTGTTGCCCGAATCCGCGATGTAGACCAGGCCCGCGGCGTCCACGGCGACTGCGCGCGGGAAGTTGAACTGTCCCGCGGCCGCGCCCGGCGCACCCGTGGCGCCGATCTGCTGCGTGGCCGTCAGCATCTGCTGTCCACCCTCATAGGGATTCTGGTAGACTTCACCCGTGGTCGTGCCGGCCGCGGTCGGCGCGCCCCAGTCCCACACCTGCGCGGCGATGTCCTTGCGCACGAACAAGGTGAAACGATGGATCGGGTCCCATTGCGCGGTGGTAGTCGTATAACGCCGGTGGATCACCACGTCCCAGAACTGACCGCGCTGCACCGGATCTCTGATGCCGTCCCGGATGCGTTGCCAGCTCAAGTCCTTGTAAGTTTCCCTGGGCCACCAGATCAGCCGGTAGTTGAACTCGTAGTAGCGGTCGCCCAGATAAGGGCGCACCTTGCCGATGTTCTTGTCGCCGACGATTACCACCGGCGAGTCCATGTTGTCCCGGCTGGGGTTCGCAGCGTAGTAGGCCTTGTTGGGGTAGTCGCGCAGATACCATTCCAGCGGCCAGGTCGCGTCATCGTCGTAAGCCACCTTAATGGCGTGATCGCCGACCGTCTTGCGGGAGATCTCCTCGATCTGATTCATCGCCAGCTTGATATCGGGCGTGGCGTGCGCGTAGACCATCGGTTCGACAGGATAATCGTAGTTGATGAAGGCAAACCGGAAAGCTGCCGCCACCGTGAACACGACCAGGATACCTGCCAGGCTCACAGCTATCCCCCGCAGCCCCTGCCGCCAACCCACCGCGATGAACCGATCGTACAGGAAGTAGATCAGCACCATGCCGGCGACCAACGCCAGCAGCCACTGCGCGGAGTTGCTCAACCCTCCGACGGTGACATCGGTGAACGGCCTGTGAGTCGAGGTGGGCAGCAACGCCTTCAGGACGAAGAGGAACAAGGGTACCATGCCGATCAGCCAGAACAGGCCCTTGGCTCGACCTGCGCGCCAGTCGATCCCCGCAATCACGCGGCCCAGCCACCAGGCGCCCAACAAGGCCATCGACGTGGCAAAGTAGACCGTGTGCCAGGCCATCTTCTCGCCCACATAGGTGAACACTCCCCACGTCGCCGCCACCCAGAAAACCAGGAAGGCGTTGAAGAGCGTTTGGATGGAAAAGGGTGGGGTGGTAGATTGGAAAATTGGTAAATTGGGGACGACCTTGGCGCCCTTGCCCTTCGGCGCTTCCGCGGGTTTCTCCGGCTTCCTCGTTTCTCTGTCTCCTTGTCTCCATGACTCCTTGTCTCCTTGTCCCTTCAACACAGAAACCAACCACGCCACCCCACCGCCGATGCTCAGCAACAACGGCAAGAACTCATAGAGCGGCACGAGCATGAAGAAGTAGTACCACGGCTGGCCGCCGCGCATCACCTCTTGTTGATCGACCCAGTAGCCCAGAGAGCCGATGAGGCCGGTACCGATCCCCTGGCCATTGGTCAGGAATGTAGTGAAAAAGAACAGCTCGATAGCCCAGAACAGCCCGCCCGCGGCAAGCCAGCGGCTGCGCAGCCAGAACCATCCCAGTCCAACACTGGCAATGAACAGGATGCCAACCACCAGCGCGCCTTGCCACACCAGATCGAACGTGATCTGGCCGGGGTTACTGAACTGGCTGATCTGCCAGCCGAGCAGCTTGAGCACCAGCGCCGCAGTGAACGGCAGGACCAACGTCCCGAGCAAGAAAATCAGGTCCAGCTCAGGGAAGCTGCGCAGCTTCCCTCGCCAGGTCATCGCCGCCACCACCACCGCAGCGAACCCGGCCACCCCACCAACGCCCAACAGCACATAGCCGGCGATCTTCTGCTTGAAGATAACGAGGAGCAAGCCCAGGACCAGCGCCGGCACAGCGACGCCAAGCGCGGCCAGGAAGGTCGTGCGGCGCCTTTCATCGGGCCAGCGAATCGCCCACAACTGCGCGGCCAGCGCCAGCATCAGGAAGATGCCGAAGATGCCGCCGAAGATGAACGACGCCTCCATCGTCAAAAACGCCAGCCCCAACGCGACCGCGATCCAGTTGAGCCACCTGGCGCGGCGCGTCTCCAGGTAGCGGAACATGGCGATCACCAGCAGCACCAACAGCGCGCCGAGCATCACTTCGTCGCGGATGTAGCGACTGTGATAGAGCAGCGCCGGCGAGATGGTGAACATGGCCGCGGCCAGAAACGCGCCCACCTTGCCCAGCCAGCGACGCATCAGCCAGACCAGCGCGATCATCAGCACGCCGAACATCGCCACCTGGATGCGCGCGCTCCAGTCGTTGACGCCGAACAGAAAATACATCGCCGCGTTCAACACGAACTTGAGCGGGCCGTGCATCATCGGCTGGTGTTGGTAGCCCCGACCGTCGTAAAGCTGCCACGAATAGACCGTGTGCAGGCTTTCGTCGTGGCTCATCGCGCGGTCACCCAGTCCGATCGTCCGACTGAGCACGGCGACGATCAGTAGAATCGCCCAGGCAAGCTTCTCGCCATCCCATCGGATCAGCGTCGCAAACGCCCGGTCGAGAACACTCGATGATTTGGTCTCAGTGTCTACCATCTGTCAACACTCCAAAGATGTCCGTGACAAGGTGACAAGGTGACAAGGTGAAGGGGTGACAGG
>MNXL01000225.1:0-3549 GCA_001871755.1 Anaerolineae bacterium CG2_30_64_16 | reverse complement strand
CGATGCACAGCATCGAGACGATGCCCGCATCGGACAACCTCACTTAAGACCACTTCTGACCCCTGATCCCTGACCCCTGACCCCTGACTCACTGCTTCGTCCGATCCACCCACAGCACGACGCTGCGCCCCTCTGCGGCCGTCTTGGCCTCGCGGTATAGCACCCAGCGCAGCCGGGCGTTGAGATCCCCCAGGGCTTCGGGTGTCCAGCGCTGCAAAATGGAGAACTCGGCGCCGGTGTAGCGGTCGCTCAGCACCGGCTGATCCTCGGCGGCCGTGATCACGATCGGCGCGAGATCGGCCGGCACGCTGGCGGTCACCCGCAGGGCCATGAAATCTCGCAACGCCCAGCGGAGGGTCGGCGCCAACGGGTCGCCGGGCGCGGTGGGCAGCACCAGGTCCACGCGGATCTCACGCGCGGCGCCACCTTGCAGCGCGGAAAGCTCGCCCAAAGCCGCCTGCAGCTCACCCAGGCCGGACGCGGGGGTCTCCGCCAGGATGGCCGCCTGCCGCCAGGCCCCGCGGTCGTAGTTCAGCCCGCTGACCTGGCTCACGCCCCACGCCAGCCCGAACAGTAGCGGCGCCAGGGGCAGCGCCCGCGTCACCGTGCTCCAACTGCCCCACACGCCGTACACCACCCACAGCGCCGCAGCCAGCACGGCCGTCACAATGCCGACTGTGGCATAAAGCTGCCGCCAGTTTGCGTTGTTCGCCGGCGTCACCGCGCTGGGCAGGCAGATCGCAGCCGCCGCCAGCAGCGCCAGGGTGAGAGCCACCAACAACCACGCATCCAGTTCACCCCGCCAGCCCTCGTCCCGCCACGTGAGGTAGGCCCGCCGCAGCACGTGGGCCATCGCCGGCCCGGCCGACAGCGTCAACGCCAACACGACGAGCCCCAGATCGGCGGGATGCCGACCACGGCCGATCAGCGGCGCCAGAAGCGCCAATCCGGCCGCCAGCGCGGCAAACGTGCCGAACCGATCGCGACGGCGCACTGTGGTCACCCACCCGGCCACCGCGAAGCCGATCAAGAGCGGCTCCCCAAGCAACAGGCGGCGCAGCACGTCCCACGCGCCGAACTCGCCCGCGGCCGGCGCCAGCCCGCGGAACCACTGCCCCAACAGGTCCGCGGTCGCGGCCAGCCCGGCCGGCGCGTTGAGGAAAAAGGTCGCGGCCAGCAGCAGCGGCGCCAAGAGGCCGAGCAGCAGCCGGCGTCGCTCGGTCTGCACGGCAGCCCACAACCGGGGCAAGGCGCCACGCCAGACCAGCGCCGCGGCCAGCCCGATCAGCAGGACCGTATACGCGCCCGGTCCGGCCGTCAGCAACAACCCCAGCGAGACCGCGGCCATGACAAGGTGACGCCGATGCTGCGCATCGGACGGTGACGGCTGACGCTTGGTGACAGGGTGATCTTCCCCGCGTCCCCGCGTCTCCGCGTCCCCCTGTCCCCGCGTCCCCGCGTCTCCGCGTCCCCGCGTCGCGGTTGCTATCCCCGCCAGCACTGCCAGCGCCAGCGGCGGCGCCAGCCCATAGCCCAGCCCCAGCCGGCCGGTGAACACTGCCAGCGGCGAAATCGCCCACAACAGCGCGGCCAGCAGCGCGCCCCCACGGGTCAGACGATCGCGCAGGAAATAGAACAGCAGCGGCGCCAGCCCGCCCAGCAGCGCCGGCCACCAACGCGCCAGCGCGTCGGTCGCGCCGAACGGGGTGAACAGCAGCCGCTGCAAAGTCACCAGCAGCGGGCTCGTCCCGGTCAGAGTGAATGTCTGGCCCTGGACGGCCGCCCACGCGGGCAGCGCCTGCGCGGCCTCGGCCGGCCCCAGCGGTTGCCAACCCAACCCGTAGGCGCGCAGACCCAAGGCCAAGGACACCAGCCCCGCGTACGCTGCCCGCTCGACCGTCAGCCACGCGGCCAGCGCCGTGCGGCGATCAATAGATCGCATTGTCAACTCGGCCTGCATCATGGGATCTTCGTCTCCTGCTCGTCAAGGTAAGTCCGAATCAGGTTCACTTTCATGCGACTTCCAATTCCGCCACTCTACGGACAGCGGGGATGCTTCCACTTACAAGTTCTCCGTAAATATCCTTCAGATTCTCCTCAAGTTCTTCCAGTGTTTCACCTTGTGTCATGTAATCAGGGTAGTCTTCCAGATACCCAAGCCACATGTCTTCATCTTGCCAGTAAGCAAATCTCATCTTCGCCATTTCATTCCATCCTTTCTGAGCACAACCAGAAGATCACCGGCGATCCTCCACCAATAGTCTGGACGCGGGAATCCCCTTCCCTTTGATAGGCTCAACGGGGTGGAAAGGGCCGATTCCGCTGGCAGGCACTCTGAAAGCCGGATCACTCGCCAACCGCCTCATAGTCCGCGAGACATGAGGCCGCTCATACACATGTTGGGCAAACTCCCAGATTCGGTAAGCCTCTTCCTCCGTCAGCAAATCGATGGTATTGCGCAGCGCCTCTTTGACCGAAAGCATCGCAGACCTCCCTTCAACGCTATCGCGCGTAGATCCTCACTCCGTCTACATCATACACCAACTTCATGGTCCGATCGAAGCGCGCCAGAGCCGCGTCCCCGAGGCCGTACTTCTGGCGCTCCAACCCGCCGACGTACACGTAGTCGATTTCCCACTTCGCCAGCAGCCCGGGTAGCTCATCGGGCCGCGCGGTGCGATAGAGCTGGTCCAGCGCCTCGGGCCGGCCGGCCGTCAACTCCCCATACGCCTTGCCGCGCCACTGCATCTCGTGGAAGTCCCATCCCAGCAACGTGGGATTGCCCGTGGACATGGAGACCCGGCCCGCGCCTTCCGGGCTGTAGGAACCACCGGTCGCCTCCACCACGACCGCGTCCGGCGCGATGTGCGCCCGGATCCAGTCGATGGCAGCCATGTCGGCCGGGTTGTAGCGCCGCAGAAACGCCAGGCCGTCCAAAGTCGGCTGGCCGCGGAAACTATCGGCCTTGCTGGGAATGGCGACCAGCGGGTAATAGAGCCCTCCCAGCACCAGCAGACCGGTCAAGGCCAGCGCGGGGAGCTTGAGCGCCAACGGCGTTGCGCGTTCCGCCAGCCGGCTCAGCCCATAAGCCGCGGCCAGCGCCAGCATCACCCACGCCTGATAATAGAGTTTGAATACCGTATTCATGCGCGTGCCGAAGAGATCGCGCAGATAAACGAACTCCACGGCCAACGTCAGCAGCAGCGCCAGCCCGATCATCAGTAGGGCGAAGGTATCTGTGACCAGGTGACCGGGTGACACGGTGACAAGAGCCTGCCCTGAAAATCGGCCACCTACCCCCCCGACCCCCCTCCCTACCAGGGAAGGGGGAGCGTTGGTCTCCCCCTCGCCTCGTAGGAGAGGGGGGCAGGGGGGTGAGGTTTTCATCCGCCGAGAGTCTGGCGCACGTCAGCGGCGTGGATGCCGTGGTCGTGGCGCTGGTGGCCGGCCTGGCCCAACGCCCCGACGTGGCCCTCCACGTGGTCGCCGCGACTCCTGGCCTGTCCGCGGCCAAGGTCACCCACCTGGCAGGCTTCACGCTGCACCAGA
>MNXL01000096.1:3424-5501 GCA_001871755.1 Anaerolineae bacterium CG2_30_64_16 | reverse complement strand
CACCGTCTCCATCGCCGCCCAAGGCGGCACCACCCAGGACCCCATCCTCACCCTGGCCCTGTCCGCCGACGCTACCGCCACCGAAATGCTCATCGCCGACGACCACACCTTCCCACCCCAGTTCACCTGGGAACCGTTCGCCACCGCCAAGGACTTCCACACTACCGGCACCCAGTACATCTACGCCAGGTTCCGCGACGCGACCCTCAACGAGTCCGCCATCGCCTTCGCTAAACCGCAGCGCATCATGTACATCCAGAAGAGCAGCGCGCTGGCCAACCTCCCGGCGCTGATCCAGGCGCGGGTCGCGGCGGACGTGACCGCGGCCCAGGCCCGCGCCGCGGCGGTCGGGGGCGCCGCCCAGGTAATGACCTTCTACCGGCCCATCGGCGCGACCGACTACACCTCAGTGGCCATGACCCTGGTCGACGGCATCCGCACCGCGTGGATCCCGGCCAGCGCGATGGTCAGCGGGATCGAGTATTACCTCCAGGTGGAGGACGGGGACGGCAACGTCGTGGCCACCCTGCCCGAGAGCAACCCGGCGACCAACCCGTTCACACTGGCCGCGCTGAGCACGCTGGCGCAAAGCCTCCAGGCCGCCGCGGACAATGTCTTCGAGCTGGCGGTCGGTCTCACGTTCGACGTGCCGGCCGGCGCGCTGACCGAGGACACCGACCTGCGCGTGTCGGCGCTCGGCGGCTCGCCGACCACGCCGGCCGGGATCACCGCCACGACGGTCGGCTACTCGTTCGAGCTGGCGGACGGCAGCACCGCGTTCGACCACCCGATCACCGTGATCTTTGTCTACAGCGACGACCAGGCGGCCGGCCTGAGCGCCGCGGACCTGCGGGTCTACTACCTCGACAACGGCGTGGTCCGGCTGGCCGGCGGCACGGTGGACACGACGCGGCACACGATCACCCTGGAGATCGACCACTTCAGCGACTTCTTCCTGGCTGAAGGCAGCGCGATGGACCCGGCGGCCGTCACCGCGGCCGTGGCCGGGGACGACGTGACCATCTCGGCCCGCGTGGTGGACTATCTGCCGGTGCGCTCGGCCACGCTGCACTACCAGGCCGGCGGCGGCGACTGGCAAAGCCTGACCATGACGCAGGTCGGGGAGGGCTACCAGGCGACCATCCCCGCCGCGCAGGTGACCCTGGCCGGGCTGGCCTACTACGTCGAGGCGAGCGACGGCGTCAGCACGGCAACCTACCCGGCGGCCGACCCGGTCAACAGCCCGCAAACGATCACGGTCAGCCCCCGGCCCGCGCCCGCGGCGGTTAGCGACCTGGGCGGGGACCTGGCGGGGGACCAACTGACCCTGACGTGGTCCCCGGTGACCCAGGACATCGACGGCGGTGCGATCACGGTGGACCACTACGTGATCTACCGGCGGGCGGGCGAACCGTACTTCATCCCCACCCCGACCGATCTGATCGCCAGCGATGTGACCGGCACGAGTTACATCGACACGGTGGCGGCGGGTGGGGACTACTTCTACGGGGTGGTGGCGGTCGATAGCCACGACGGGGTGTCGAGCGTCTCGAACCGGCTGGGGGTCTTCAGCTTCAGCCTGACGCCAGGGAGCGGGTCGTGAGTCAGGAGGCAGGAGTCAGGAGGCAGGAGTCAGGGGAGCAGGGGGCAGCCATTCGACTGACCCCGTTGGGGCCGCCCTTCGACTTGCCCCGTTGGGGCCGCTCAGGACGCAGCTCAGGACGCGGCGAAGATGTCGCATCCCTCAATGAAAGAGGGAGACGTGTCTCTTGCGGTTGACCAAAGGCCGGGGAACAAGGTATACTGGGCGAAAGAGAAGTGTGGGAATTGAGGGGGAAAGCCGTATGCTACAGGCGCAGACTCTGGTAGACGCCCGACTGTATCCAAGCCAGGACGCAGTCATCCAAGACGCGTTGTCTTCGCTGCTCGACCAGCGGCCGCAGTTGCGCGTGGAACTGGCCGTCTATCGCTATCAGACCGAGGAGATCTCGCTGGCCAAGGCCGCGCACCTGGCGGGTTTGAGCTTTGACCGCATGAAGGCGCTGCTCGTGCAGCGCGGTATTCGGCTGCGGTTGGG
>MNXL01000096.1:0-3416 GCA_001871755.1 Anaerolineae bacterium CG2_30_64_16 | reverse complement strand
CCCGCCGCGAAGTCGCGGCCATGGATCGCATTCTGGCTGATCGGCAGGCCCGATGAAGGTCATCGCCAACACGACGATCCTCTCGAACTTCGCTGCCGTGGGCCGTCTGGATCTGTTGCGTGACTTGCTGGGCGAGGTTTATCTCACGACAGAGGTCTATGCCGAAATCCAGGACGGTCTGGCCGAAGGGTGCGACTTTTACGCCGGCATCGAAGCGTTCCTCCATCCTCTGGCCGCGGACGGCTGGCTCAAGTTGACATCTTTAGAAGGCGACGACGAGCGGCGTCTATTCGGCCGCCTTCCGAAAGCGCTCCATCACGGCGAGGCTTCGTGCCTGGCCATTGCTGCTGTACGCGATTGGGCGCTGCTGAGCGACGATGACCGCGCCCGCAAGGCCGCTGGCGATTTGGGGGTGATCGTTTCCGGCGCGCTCGGCGCGCTCACCATGTCCGTCCGGGCCGGGTTGCTGACACTGACCGAAGCCAACGCGCTTCTATCGCGCATGATACAGGCGGGCTATCGCTCGCCATACAGCAACCTTGTTGAGCTGATGGACAAGCCCGGCGCGTTGGAGTGACGTTTTGGCTGAAGGATCTTGAAGAGAGACGGGTTGAAGGGATCATAGAGTTGTACACAATGACGGCGGGAATTGGGCGGAGGCAGGGTTCAATGGCTGAGACTCTAACCGTTCGGGAAGCTGGTCTCGTTTACACGATAGATGTTGATACGGCCCGTTTGGCGGACAGACAACCTCTTGTCATCGAGCGCCAGGGGACACCCATTGCTGTCTTGGTGTCGTTTGACGAGTATCGTCGCTTGAAGGAGTTGGATGAGCGAGAACAGCGCCGACGGCGGGCGCTCGCAATCCCCATCGAAGCCGCTCGTTCTGCCGAAGCCTGGCAGGCCAGTTTCGAATCCCTGGAACGCATCCGTGAAAAGGCGGCTTATCTGTCCGACGACGAGATGGGCGCGCTGGTGACAGAGGCTTTGGCCCAGGTGCGCAGTTCCACGCCGAAAGCCATGCAGTGACAGAGCCCGTCGCAGCAGAAGTCATCCTCGTCGTCTTCGACACCAATGCCTTGCTGCCATTCCTGGTCGGTAAGACGCGGCGGGCGCTGTTCTTGCAGCAAGCGTGGCAAGACAGACGTTTCGTCCTGGCCGTTACGCCGCTGATCATCGAAGAACTGACGCGAGTGATGCACTATCCCGATGTGCGCCGCAAACTGGGGCTAACAGCCTCCGATGTAGACGAGGCGCTGGCCGACCTTCGTCAGCGCGTCTGCAATCTTCCTGGCCTATATGAAGGTGTTGCAGCCGTTCAAGACGATCTATCTGACAACGTTTTCCTGGCCTGTGCTCTGGAAGCGGGCGCGGACTACCTTGTGACGCGGGATGCCCACTTGCTGAGTCTCAAGTATTACCACGGCACGCAAATCGTCTCGCTGGATCAGTTTGCGCGGATGCTCGGATGGGAGTGTTGATCGGTGGAAGGATGTGCGAGGACCATGACAACTCAGTCCATGCAGACCGTCACAATCAATTTTCAGGAACTTGCGGGGGTGTTGGAGCCACTGATTCGCAGAATCGTACGGGAGGAGCTCACGCAGGTAGCTATCAGGAGACCGGACGTCTTCTATCTGGAGCCCGCCTCGCCGCTTCACGGTGATATGGTCGAAATCCTGAATCGCAAGGAGCAGGGGGCCACCAGGCTGTATTCCCATGCCGAGGTCTGGGGTGAATGACTGCAACGGCGTCTACGAAGAACTTAGCCGTCGGGCCCTCGGCTCTCCGAACGTCCCCCTGTTCGCTCCATCACGCTGACCCGGCCACCCCACCTGGAGGATTGACGCAGCGAACGCCTTGTGCCTCCAATGCCCTGTAGGATCGAGCCATGGGCCAATTCGACCGCGGCGACGCTGTCATACGCTTTGATGATTCCCTCGGCGGTGCAACCACCAAACCGCCTGAAGGCTCGAGTCCAGCCGCAATCTTTTTCATCCGCCGTGGCGCCGTTCGACGAGCTCGATGCCCGCTGGAACGAGGAACACACAGACGATCCCATCACCGAATATACTGAGCGCACGTCAGTTTTTCCGAGTCACACCCGCGGACGCGAGACGTCATTCTCGCGAAAGCGGGAACAGGCTTCTGGATTCCCGTGGATTCCCGCTTGCGCGGGAATGACGCCGTTGAAATTTCTGCGTGCGTTTAGTATAGATCAGCCCCGAGCTACACATGTAGCATGACCGGGCTACATGTGTAGCGCCAGACCACAGGAGATGAGCCTCGGAGGTCTGGTTTTCCGTGAATCCGGGGCCGAATCCGTGTCGGGCTTGGCCCGGCAGGAGCACGACACGGATTGCGCACGGATTACACGGATGTCTATTGCACACACCGCGCAGTAAATACCACGGCCCGAGTTCTTGCTATAGATGTTCAGATAATGTTTCGGGCTGGAGCCGGCCCCCTCGGTGACACCGACCCGAACGCCCACGTGGACCCCCTTTTGGCTGCCGTTGATGCTCAAATAACGCCTTGTCCGAAAGGTCCCCTACCGGTTGTGCTCCGCTGAGAATGTGGTAAAATACGGCCGCTACCACGATATCGGGAATAGCTCCGTGGCCGCGGGCGAAAAGGCTCACGATGATGTTTTTGGGTGAGCCTGGGACGTAGCCGGCCACGGCTACCCTGGTCAGGAGGAAAGTACGATGGAGAACAAGAAAGACCGCACCCTACTCATCGCGGTGATCACGGGCGTGATCACCCTGCTGCTGGGCCTCTGCCTGGGCGCGCTGGCGGGCGGCGTGGGCGGCTATCTCATCGGCCGGTCGGCCGCGCCGGAGCCGGTTGAACTGCCCGGCGAGCGCCTTCTGCCACAGGCGCCGCCCGATCAACAGGTCCCTGAGCTGCCAGTACCGGAGTTTCGCGGGCCGATGGCGCCCGAAGGGATGCCGCAGAGCGGCGCGTTGGTGCGCGAGGTGGTGGCCGACACCCCCGCTGAACAGGCTGGCCTCAAACTGGGTGACCTGATCACGCGGGTAGACGAGACGCCAGTCGATGCCAACCACCGGCTGGCCGACGTCCTGGGGCAGTACCAGCCGGGCGATCAGGTGGAGCTCACGATCTGGCGCTGGACCGAGACGCTCACCCTCAGCGTCAAGTTGGGACCACACCCCGATTCACCCAGGCGAGCCTATCTGGGGATCATGTACACGGACTTTAGCCTGGAGCAGCAAGCGCCGGGCGATTGAGGTCACGACCGCACCCTTCGATACGCCGCCTGGGGACAAGGTGGCTCTCGCATCGCACCGAGTCCTCCCAGGCGACTACTCAGGATGCTCCCCGGCGTCGGAAGTAAGTGGATCTGGCTGGCGAAGTGGGCCGCACCCTTCGATACGCCGCCTGGGGACAAGGTG
>MNXL01000340.1 GCA_001871755.1 Anaerolineae bacterium CG2_30_64_16 | reverse complement strand
GTCAATGCGGCGCGGCCGCGGCAGGTCGTCATCACCAACCGCATGATGGCGTGGCTGCTCAACGGCCGTTCATTCGAGATGTCCGGCGTCGCGGCGGACGAGGTCGGTCGGGTCGGCGAGCTGGCCGTGTGGGAATTCGTCAACCAGCGCAACCCCGGCCAGATGATGGAACAAAACGGCATGGCGCACCCGCTGCACATCCACGGCACGCAGTTCCAGGTGCTCGAACGCCAGGCGCTGCCGGAGCTGAGAGCCGGTTTCGAGTCAGTGCGCGCCGGCTATGTGGACGAGGGCTGGAAGGACACGGTGCTGGTCATGCCCGGCGAGCGCGTCAAGGTGCTGCTCAAGTTCGTCCACCCCGGCTTATTCCTCTATCACTGCCACAACCTGGAGCACGAAGACCAGGGGATGATGCGCAATTTCCGCGTGGACGCGTAGCCAGAGCTACCCTCGGCCGCGCCTAATGGGCATGCCGGTGATGGATATCCGGCGCATGATCGTGTGGGTTAACCAGCACGACATGCACGTGCGGATGAGCATGGGAGCTTTCGAGCGGGATCAGCTCGTGGGCATCGGCGTGATCGTGATGGCCGTCGTCGTGACGATGCGCATGCGCGTGCTCGAACGCATCGTGCTGGACCAGCTTCATGTCAGCGTCTCCGCCAGGGAATCCAGGCCGGCACACACGCCTTGTAGGCTTCCCATTCTGCGCCAAACCTGGCTGCCAGCGCCTGTTCCTCGCGGCGGGCGCGCAAAAGTAACGCGGGCGCGATGGCAGCAATGAACAGCCATGTCCAGGTGCGATAGATGAGCAAGCCCCCAAAGCCAACTGCGATCAGGCCCGCATACATGGGATGGCGCACGATGGCGAACGCCCCGCGAGTGATCAGTTGGTGGTCGGCAAATAACTGCGCCCCTGAACTGGTGGAGACGAAGTACATCCGGCCCAGGGTCAACCGCCCCCAGAGGACGAAAGCCATGCCTGGAAAATACAGCAGCGCTCCCAGCGTCAGCGCCCCAGCCTGTGCTCCCGAGGAAAGGGCCAGCGGCAGGGGACGCCAGAGCAGAATGCAGAAACCGCCGAACAGCGCACTGGTGACGACGTAGAACAATGGCGAGCGCAGCCATCCCGGAGCGCGGCCCGCCGTCATCCCCACCGGCCGCCGCATCCCCCGCCAGATACCGGTAAAGATGGTTAACAGAGCCGCAAGCGCCGCCACGCCACCTATCCAGCGGATCCAGCCCTGGCAAGCATTCAGGTTCATTTTGCCGACTCCCGGAATCCCAGCAGCTAGTCATCGCCCATGAGAAACCTGAAAATCCGTTCGTTCACACGTTTGTCCCTCGATACCCCAACAGCCGGAGCGCGTTCAACACCACCACGATGGTGCTCCCCTCGTGGAAAAAGATGGCGATGCCGATGCCGGCCAGGCCGGTCAGCGAAGCGACGACCAGCACGCCGATCACCCCCAGCGCGATGACCAGGTTCTGCGTGATGATCGCCCGCGTGGCCCGACCCAGGCCGACCGCGAACGGCAGCTTGCCCAGGTCGTCGGCCATCAACGCCACGTCGGCCGTCTCCAGCGCCACGTCCGTGCCCGCGCCGCCCATGGCGATGCCGACCGTGGCGTGCGCCAGCGCGGGCGCATCATTGACGCCATCCCCCACCATCCCGACCAGGCCGTATTGCTGAAGCAAGCCCTTCAACGCGTCCAGCTTGTCCTCCGGCATCAAATCGGCGCGCACGTCCTGCAAGCCCGCCTGCCGCGCAATGGCCGCGGCCGCGCGGGCATTGTCGCCGGTGAGCATGATCGTTCGGCTGATGCCCGCCTGCGCGAGCTGCGCCATCACCGCGCGCACGCCCGGGCGCAGCGTATCGGCCACCGCCAACGCGCCCACGACCTGGCCGCCCAAGGCCACAAACATCACCGTCTTGCCCTCGCCCTGCCATGCGTCCGCCTGGGCCGCGATCTCGCCGGGCAGCGGCACGCCCGCGTCGGCCAGCAGCGCTGCGTTGCCCAGGAGCGCCGGCAGCCCGTCCAGCAGCCCCTGCAGCCCGCGGCCGGTAATGGCCGCAACATCGGCTGCATCCGGCAGCGCGAGGCCTTTCGCCTGCGCCGCCCGCACCACGGCTTGCGCCAGCGGATGGCCCGAGCGGCTTTCCAGCGCCGCAGCCAACGCCAGCACATCATCGGCCTCCCGGCCCGCGCCAGCCCGCGCGACGACGTCCGTCAGCTCCGGCCGGCCGTGCGTCACGGTGCCGGTCTTGTCGAAGGCGATGGCTTTGAGCCGGCCCAGGTTCTCCAGGTGGACGCCACCTTTGACCAGCACGCCGTTACGCGCCGCTTGGGCCACCCCGGCCAGGATCGCGGCGGGCGTGCCCAGCGCCAGCGCACACGGCGATGCCGCCACCAACAGCGTCATTGCCCGCAGGAAGGATGCGCGGATCGGCACGCCGAAGAACGGCGGCGCGAAGATGACCAGCAGTGCGCCGATCAGCACTGCAGGCACGAAGATCCGCTCGAAGCGCTCGACGGTCTGCTGCGTCGGTGACTTCTGGGCCTGCGCCTCTTCCATCATCTGCATTACCCGCGCCAGCGTGCTGTCCTTGGCCAGCCGCGTCACCCGCACCTCCAGTGCGCCCTCGCCGTTGATCGTCCCCGCGAAGACCGGGGTGTCTGGCATCTTGTCAACCGGCAGGCTCTCGCCGGTCACTGGCGCCTGGTTCACCGCGGAACGGCCCACGGCCACTACGCCATCGGCGGGCAACCGCGCCCCGGGCTTGACGATGACCACGTCGTCGAGCTGCAACTGCGCGACCGGCGTCTCTACTTCTGCGCCGTTCCGCCGCACCAACGCGGTCTTGGGCGCCAGGTCCGCCAGCGCTTTGATGGCGTTCCGGGCGCGTTCCAGCGCGCGCTCTTCCAGGGCGTGACCCAGGCTGAAGAGGAAGAGCAACAGCGCGCCTTCGGCGAACTCGCCCAGCGCGGCCGCGCCCAGCGCCGCGATCACCATCAGGAGATCGGTGTCGAAATGCCGCTCAGCCAGGGCGTGGAAGGCGTGGCGGGAGATATCCCACCCGCCCAGGATGTAGGCGCCGATGTAGAGCGCCAGGCTGACCGGCTGGGGCAGCCCCAGGAAACGGCCGCCCGCCCAGCCGACCAGCACGAGGAGGCCCGCCAACGCACTGAAGAGCAGTTCGCGGTTCTCGCTCAGCCAGCTTCGCAGCCCCTCGGCTGGGATGGCGTAGCCCAACGACCGCACGCGGCGCTCGATGGCCGCCTGGTTGACCTGCTGGCCGTCGAACTCCACGCGCATGCTCTGGGCCGCATAGTTGACGCTCACCGTCAGCACGCCATCCAGGCGACCGACCGCGTGCTCCAGCACGGTCACGCAGTCCGAGCAGTCCATCCCCTCGATGGGCAGGTGGACGTGGTGGAAACGGTCGGTGATCTGTGCGCCGGCGCGCTGCGCCAGGCGTCGCACACCTTCCAGGGTCAGCAGGTTGGGGTCGTAGTGCAGGCAGACTAACGCCTGGCCGTTTTCGCGTTCGACATGGGCCTGCTGGATGCCCTTGTGACCGGCCATCAGTTCGGTGAGCCGGCCGACGCACCGGTCGCGTTTATCCTCGATGTGAGGCAGCACGACGGAGATTTCGAGTTGCAGGGTGGCTTCGGACATTGCGTTAAGCCTCGATGTGAAGATGTTCGACATGTACCAGGGCATCGCCCAATAGCTCTTCGACATGCTCGTCGCTCAGGGTGTAGTAGGCCAGCCGGCCTGCTTTGCGGAACTTGACCAGCCCCAGGCTACGCAACAGCCGCAATTGGTGGGACACGGCCGAGATGCTGATCCCCACCAGGCTCGCCAGGTCGCAGACGCACAGCTCGGCCTGGGAAAGCGCGAAGACGATCCTGGCGCGGGTCGGGTCCGCGAGGATCTTGAAGATGTCCGTCACGCGCGTGATCGCGGTCTCGGTTGGCATCCGGCCGGCGACCGCACGCACGCGGGCCTCGTCAACGCACATCGTTCCGCAGACGTCATCCTGAGATCCGGCCACTGCCGGCGGATCGGTCTTCAGGGTGATTTCGGACATCGCAACTCTCCTATCAAACAAACCGCCAGAGACGCTGGACGGGGGGCCACGAAATCGCATTGAGCAATGCGCGAGCTTATGGAGAAATCGGATAGACATCGCACAATGGAATCGAGCCTTCAGGCGGTCAGACCGGCTAAAGCCTCGAATCCAGAGTACGAGTTCTATCTGTGTCTCTTATTAGTGTTGACGGAGCAACCGCGCCGAATTGCCCAGGATGCCCAGATCCGGCAACGATTGCGCGGCGGCAGCCAGGATCGGGAGCAAGATGCCCAGGGCAGCCAGTGAGAGCCCGATCACGTTGTACAGCGTTGTGAAAGCCAGGTTCATCTTCACAACTCTCATCGTCCGGCGCGCGATGCTGAAGACTTCGGGCACCAGCGTCCAGTCTTCGCGCATGAGCGCCACGTGCGCGGCTTCGATGGCAACGTCGGCGCCCGCTGCGCCCATGGCGATCCCCACATCGGCCTGCGCCAGCGCAGGCGCATCGTTCACGCCGTCGCCGACCATCACGACGACGTGGCCCTGTGCCTGATACTCTTTGACGATGCGGATCTTATCTTCGGGCAGCAAGTTGGCGCGATACTGCACGCCGATCTTCTCGGCTAGCGCCGCCGCCGTGCGCTCGTTGTCACCCGTGAGCAACTCGATGCGGCGCACACCCAGTGCGCGCACCGCCGCGAGGGCTGCCGGCACTTCAGGGCGCAGCGTGTCAGCGGCGGCCAGCATGCCTGCCAGTTCGCCGTCCCGCTCGACGAACAGCAGCGTCTTGCCCTGAGCCTCCAGGTTGTCAGCGATCGGCACTGAAGCCGCGCGCGGAATCATCCGGCGATTGCCCACGACGATGGCGCTCCCGTCCACCCTGGCGCGCACGCCCATGCCAGGCGCCGCCTGAAAATCGGCCAGCTCCTACAGCGGCAAGCCGCGCTCACTCGCCGCCACGCGCACCGCTTCGGCCAGGGGATGTTCTGAATAGCGTTCTGCCGAAGCCGCGAGTGAGAGTAATTCGGAGTCAGCCAGCCCGTTCAGCGCAACCACGTCGGTGATTTGTGGCTTGCCCAGTGTCAGTGTGCCGGTCTTGTCGATCAGCAGCACATCGGCGCGCGCGAGCAGTTCGAGATAGCGCCCGCCCTTGATGAGCAGCCCGCGTTTCGCGCCCGCGCCAATAGATGCCAGCATGGCGATGGGGGTGGCAAGCGCGAACGAGCACGCGCACGCCACGACCAACACCGCAGCCGTCGCCAACGGATCACGACGGAAGATGAACGTCAACGCGGCGATGCCTGCCACGACGGGCAGGTAGTAAGCCGAAAACTTGTCCGCGATGCGCTGTACGTCGGCGCGATGCGCTTCGGCTTCCTCAACCATCTTGATCACGCGACCGAACGTCGTGTCAGCGCCGATGTGCGTGGCGCGCACCCGCAGGTGGCCGAGGCGTGCGATGGTGGCGGCATACACCTTTGCCCCAGCGCCAACTTCGACCGGCATGGACTCGCCGGTGATGGCGGCCTGATCCACGGTGGCCTGTCCGTCTATGACCTTGCCATCTACAGGGATTTTGTCGCCAGGCCGCACGATGACGATCTCGCCGATGCGCACCTGGGCAATCGGCACTTCAGCTTCGTTCCCAGCGCGCTCGACCCGCGCTGTCTGCGGGGCCATGGCCGTCAAGTCCTTCACGGCGCGGCGCGCGCGCCCAGTCGTGAAGTTTTCGGCATAATCACCGACCCGCATAAAGAACACCACCACGACGGCCGTCGCCCACTGGCCTACGGCCAACGCAGCGATAACGCCCAGAGTCATCAGCGCGTGGGAGGTGACTTGCCGGCGGAGCGCAGCGCGGATAACATTGCGAAATACCGGATAGCCGCCCACAAGCACGATGGCCAGTCCGACCGGCCACGGCACGCGCTCGGTGATCTTTTCAAACAACCCCAACCATTCGCCCGCGACGACAATGAACAGCACCGCGCCAAAGACGATGCCGAACACGGTCAGCACGGGACGGGTGAAATTAGCCAGTGGCGAAGGCGCAGGTCCAGGCGACTCGGCAACAGGAACCGCATAGCCCGCGCCTTCGACGGCCTTGCGCAGAGCCGACAAATCCACCAGGGTGGGATCGAAGCGAACCGTGGCTTTCTCCGCAGCCAGGAACACGTTCACCGATGCGACGCCGGGTAACGCCGCGATTGCATGCTGGACGTGCTGCGTGCATTCGGCACAGTCCATGCCGGTGACAGGAATATCAAGGGTCTCTATTCTAGGCATGCTCTCTATCTCCAGTGGAATCGCTCTCTGCTAGTCAACAGTTGCATACTTGCTCAACTATGGAAATGATACCGCGATTGGGCTCGTGTGTCAAATGCTGGCCCAAACCCCGACTGCATGCACCGGCGTCGCGCTCCGGATTCTACGGCGCTGACCTCGCGTCACGTGTGGCAGATCTTTCATACTTAGGCCAAATGGCTCAGCCACAACGCGCCGTCTGACGCTGGTCGTGCGGCCCACCGTCTGCTACCATAAGCATTGCCGGTCTTTCAACCAGGAGTCAAAGGAGGGTCGAACGATGCCATCACATACGTTTGCACGGGCCTTCGCCTTTCTGATCGCCCTGTGCTGTCTGGCGCCGCTGGCCGCGCTGGGGGCCATCCTGTTCCTCCAGGCGCCCGTCGCACCGACGGCCCTGGCGGCGCTGTTCGTCGTGGTCCTGCTCGCCAGGCGGCTCTTCGCGCTCCTCTCTGACACCGGCGCTGACAGACCCGATACGGCCGATGAGTCCGCGTCCCAGGCAGGGCTGACCGCGCGGGATCGTTGAGGGCATGAGTTACTTGCGTGGCCTGCGCGCACAGATTCTGCTCTGGACCATTCTGCCGCTGATCGTCGTGCTGGTGGTGATCGCTTTTGGCAGCATCACCCTGCATCAGCGTTCGATGCGCAGCCTGGTGGCCCGCCGCGATGCGGAACTGGTGGAAATGGCCGCGGCGCGCTTGAACGCCGCGCTGCAAGAGCGCGCACGCATCCTGCAAACCCTGCTGACGGATGTCCCCACTACTCAGCTTCCCCAAGACGCCCTGACCAGTTACCGATCGTTACTGGCTCCGTTCGACCTCGGCGTCCGCATCTATGACCTATCAGTCCAGCCCGCAACAGCGAGCGGAGCGCCAGACTTACTTTCAGGCAAAGCCACAGACCAGATCAAAGACGTTCTGGCGATCGCTTTGAGTCACCCCGATCAGCCCGCTGTGGCGCTGACTCCTGTTACAGACAATCAGACGGCAGTCCTGATCGGGTTTGTCGCTTCCGAAGCCAGGCAAGGTGCGGTCGGCGCGGTCTTGGCCGGCGCGCTCGATATCCCCGCGCTGCTGCAACACCTCGGCGGCGAAGGGCGGCGCGCCGTCGCCTTCGTGGTTGATCCTGATGGCCGGGTGATCTTCCATTCAGACCCGACCCAAGTGGGGCAAGACCTCCGGGATCGCGCGGGCATTCGCGAAGTCGGGCGCGGGCGCGCCGGCGCGGTTTTCGCGCGCCGGCCTGGCCAGGAAGAGCACGTCGTCGCGTACGCCCCGGCGCCGCTCGCCGGCTGGGGCCTCGTCGTCGAGGAACCGTGGGTGGACGTCGTCGTGCCGGTGCTGCAATATACGCTCCTGGCGCCCCTGATCATTCTGGCCGCGGCCGTCGCGTCGCTGGCCGCGCTTTATTTCGGCCTGCGCCGCGTGATCCGGCCGCTCCAGGGCCTGGGCCGGCAGGCCAGCCGGCTGGCCTGGGGCGATTTCCGGGCCATCGGCCAGCCGGTGGACGGCATCGGCGAGATCCAGGACCTCCAGCGCACTTTGCAGGAGATGGCGGCCCAGATCCAGCGGCATCAGGTCGGCATGAAGGACTATATTGTGGCCTTGACGCAGACCCAGGAGGATGAACGCAAACGCCTGGCGCGCGAACTGCACGACGAGACCGTACAAAGCCTGGTGGCCCTGGGGCAGCGCGTCAAGATGCTCGAATACGATTGGCAGGCCTGTGCGGGCGCACAACCCACCGCGGGCCTGTTGGCGGCCCAGGGACGCCTCAGCGAAATCGCCGCCATGCTGACCCAGGCCCTCCACGAGCTACGGGCGCTGATTCGCGACCTGCGGCCGATCTATCTGGAAGAGTTGGGCCTGGTGGCGGCCCTGGAAATGCTCAGCCAGACCACCCAACGCAGCGGGCCGGCGACGAGTTTCGAGTTGAACGGCGAGGAACGGCGCTTAGCGCCGGAAGCCGAGCTGGCGGTCTACCGCATCGCCCAGGCCGCGGTCAGCAATGCCGTGCGGCATGGGCAGCCCAGCGGCATTCGTCTGCAACTGGAGTTCGCTGACGAGGGGGTGACCCTGACCGCTGAAGACGACGGGGACGGGTTCGTGCCATCGGAGATGCCGGGCGACCTGGCCGCCCAGGGCCATTTCGGGCTGGTCGGCATGTACGAGCGCGCCACGGCCCTGGGCGGCCACCTGTCTCTGCGTTCGACACCGGGCCAGGGCACGAAGGTGGTCGCCTTCATCCCCTACGGCGCGCCAATCGCAGTAGACCATTCGGCGCGGTGATCAACCAGCCGAATGGACGTTGAACCGTGGGGCTACCCGTGAGACACTGGCGCCCAGTGTCAACCAACTACCGAATGGGGGTAACGCATGATTACCATCAACATTGCCCCGATCATTTTCAGCGTCGGCCATTTCATGTTCCGTTGGTACGGCCTGATCGTCATGATCGCCATCGGCGTCGGTATCGTGATCGCCACGCGCGAGGCCCGGCGCAAGGGGCTTGCGGAAAACGACCTGGGGGATGCCCTCGTCTGGCTCTTGATCGCCGGCATCCTGGGCGCGCGTCTGTTCCACGTGATAGACCATTGGGCGGATGAATACGTGGCCAATCCGGTGCGGGCGCTCTACATCTGGGAAGGCGGGCTGGCCATCTGGGGCGCGGTGATCGGCGGGTTGGTCGCCATGGCGCTCTATGCCTGGCGCCGCGGGCTGCGCCTCGGCGTCCTGGTGGACGCGGTCGTGCCCGGCCTGGTGTTGGGCCAGGCCATCGGCCGGCTGGCCTGCATCATCACGGGCGACGCCATGGGAAAGCCCACGAACGGCCCCATCGGTTTCGCCTATGCCAATCCGGGCGCGCTGGTGCCGCAGTTGGGCGCGTACTATGTGCCCACGCCGCTTTACGAAATCCTCATGAATCTCGCGATCTTCGTCGTGCTTTGGAAACTGCGCACGCGCCGGCTGCCCGCCGGCGCGCTCTTCCTGATCTACCTGGTGCTCTACTCCGCCGGTCGCTTTGTGATTACCTTCTGGAGCGCGTATCAGACGGTCGCGTTCGGTCTCAACCAGGCGCAACTCATCAGCATCGCGGGGTTGGCGCTTGGCTTGCCGGCCCTGGTCTATTTGCTCAAGCAACGGCGCGCCAACCCGGCAGCGGCGGCATGAACGAGCCTCCGATTTCCGTGGTGCTGGCCGACGACCACCCGGCCGTGCGGGCGGGCATCCGGCAGTTCATCGAGCGGGACGCGGCGATCCAGGTCATCGCGGAGGCCGGCGATGGCGCTGCGGCCCTGGAGTTGATCCGGCAGCACCGGCCGCGCGTGGCGGTCGTGGATCTCCAGATGCCGCGCCTGACGGGCTTGGAGGTCATCGCGCAGGCCCGCAAGGAGCAGCTCCCGACGGCCTTCGTGGTGCTGACGGCTTATGACGATGATCCTTACATCTTCGCTGCGCTGCGGGCCGGCGCCAAGGGGTATCTTCTCAAGACAGCCGGGCCGGAAGAATTGGCGCGGGCCATTCGCCTGGTCAATGCCGGCCAGTCCGCGCTCGATCCTGGCGTCACCGCGCGCGTGATTGACCGGATGGGCGCGCCAGGCTCGCTGGCGCACGAGCCGGAGCGGCCCAGCGAGCGCGAACTGGCGGTGCTGCGACTGGCCGGCCAGGGGTTGACCAACCGGGCGATCGGGCACGAGTTGGGCATCAGCGAGCGGACCGTTCACAGCCACCTCATCAACATCTTCGCCAAGCTGGCCGTCAACAACCGGACGGCGGCCGTGCTGAAAGCCGTGCGCATGGGGTGGATCGCGCTGGACAACTGATCCGACAACGACAAGGGGGCATCTGGGCTACGATCAACTGCGGCTCACGCATTCCTCCGCATTGCCAGGCGGCCGCGCAGTGCACCGGACGGTCTACAGCCGGTGCGCAACCCTGTCCAGGATGGATACAGCCATCTGGCGCTGGTGGCTGATCGGCCGATCGGGTACAGTGTCCGTGAGAGAGAGCAATGGTAAGGAGCCGCGGATGGGCACTGAACGATTGACCGTCGCGATTCAAGGCATGACCTGTGCAAGCTGCGTGTCCCGCATCGAGCAAGGGCTGCGCGAGCAGGAGGGCGTGATCGGGGCGCGCGTCAATTTTGCGGCCCAGGAGGCGACGGTCGCTTATGACCCGAGAATCTTCAGCCCCCTGAAGTTGGCGCAGGTGATCGAGCGCCTGGGCTACGATACGCCGGCCCTCTCTGGCTGGCCGGGGAAGGAAGGGACGACCCGCCCTGCCCGGCCACAGCTTGATGCGACCGGACGCGGCGGACGGGTCGCAGCCGTGCTGTGGCCGGCGGCCGCAGGCTTGCTGGGCAGCCTGGCGCTGGTCGGTCTGTACCTGGGACTGGTCACCCTGGCCCAGGATTGGAAACACGCCACCGAACTAATCTGGGGTGATCGCTGGCTGGTGGCCGCCATCGCGCTCGGCTTCGGTACGCAGATCGGGCTTTACGTACGCCTGCGCCGGCCGGTGCAGCGCCACCATCGACTGGGCCAGTGCACAGCGCTCACCGCGGCCGGCACGGGCAGCTCCAGCCTGGCCATGGTCGCCTGCTGCCTGCACCACCGTTCGGCTGAGCTCACGGCGAAGCCTGACCGACGTCCTGCCGATCCTGGGGCTGTCGGCCGCCGCCACCTTCCTGAACCAGTACCGCGTGCCGTTCATGTTGGTCGGGATCGGGACCAACCTGGTCGGCATCGCGGTGATGCTGCGCCTGATCCGCAAAAATGAAGGGAAATCCACAGAGTAACGAGAGCGCCTCGTTCACATAGCAGATCCGCCCGTTGTAGAACGAGGGCGGAAAGGAGATCAGACATGCCAACAACAACCCTGAGCTTACCCATCGTCGGGATGTCTTGCGCCTCTTGCGTGAGCCACGTGGAGCAGGCTCTGAAACAGGTGCCCGGCGTGGGGAAGGCCAACGTCAACCTGGCCACGGAACGCGCCGCGGTCGAATTCAGCCCGGAGAGAGCGAACCTCTCTGAGTTGGTGGCCGCGGTGAAGGATGCCGGCTATGACGTTCCTGCTGAGACCGTGACTCTTCCCATTGGGGGAATGACCTGCGCGTCCTGTGTGAGCCACGTGGAGAACGCCCTCAAGGGAGTGGTCGGAGTGATGGTCGCCAACGTCAACCTGGCTTCGGAGAGGGCGACTGTGACATACATCCCAGGTATTGCCAGCCTGACTGACTTTAAGCAGGCGGTGGCGGATGCCGGATACCAAGTGCTGGCGGTTGTGAGGGAAGCGACGGAAGAAACTGTGGAGGACCGAGAACGATCCGCTCGCCAAAAAAAGATTACCGTCCTCAAGCGCAAACTCATCTTCGCGGCGGTTCTCTCCGTGCCCATCTTCCTGGGCAGTTACCCAACGTGGTTTCCGTGGGCGCCCGACCTGCTGAAGAACTGGGTCGTGCTCTTCTTGCTTACCACACCCGTCCAGTTCTGGTCAGGGTGGCAGTTTTATCGAGGCGCCTGGGCAGCAGCCCGGCACAAGACCAGCGATATGAACACGCTGATCGCGGTGGGCACGAGCGCGGCTTACCTCTACAGCGCTGCGGCTACCTTCCTGCCCCAACTTTTTCCCGGCGGCATGGCTGAGATCTACTACGATACCTCCGCCATCATTATCGCGCTCATCCTGCTGGGGCGCTTCTTGGAAGCGCTGGCGAAGGGTCAGACGAGTGAGGCGATCCGCAAACTCATGGGATTGCAAGCCAAGACCGCTCGGGTCATCCGCGATGGGCAGGAACAGGACATCCCTGTGGAAGCAGTGGTGGTGGAAGACATCGTTCTGGTTCGCCCTGGAGAAAAAGTGCCGGTGGACGGGGTAATCATCGAAGGTCATTCGACTCTTGACGAAAGTATGGTGACGGGAGAGTCCATTCCAGTGGACAAGAAGGTCGGCGACGAGGTGATCGGAGCGACGATCAATCGAACGGGAGCCTTCAAGTTTCAGGCGACCAAGGTGGGCAAAGACACGGTCTTGAGCCAGATCGTCAAACTGGTGGAAGAAGCCCAGGGCTCGAAAGCGCCGATCCAGCGGCTGGCGGACAAGGTGACGAGCGTCTTCGTGCCCATCGTCATCGGCATCGCCGTTGTGACCGCCCTGGTCTGGTTCTTCTTTGGACCCCCGCCCGCTCTGGTCTTCGCCCTGGTCAATTTCGTGGCGGTGCTGATCATCGCTTGTCCCTGCGCTTTGGGGCTGGCGACGCCGACCAGCATCATGGTCGGCACGGGCAAGGGGGCAGAGAATGGGGTGCTCATTCGCAGCGGTGAGGCACTGGAGACGGCGCACAAGATCAACGCGATCATTTTCGATAAGACGGGCACGCTGACCAAAGGCGAGCCGGCGTTGACCGACCTCTTTGCCAACCACAATTTCCGTGAGGAGGAGTTGCTCCTCCTGGCTGCGAGTGCCGAGCGCGGCTCCGAGCATCCTTTGGGTGAAGCCATCGTCAACGGCGCCAAAGAGCGTGGACTCGCCCTGGCTGATCCAGCCGACTTTGAAGCGGTTCCCGGTCACGGCATCCATGCTCAAGTGAACGGGAAGCGGGTACTGGTGGGCAACCTGAAATTGATGCAACGCGAGGGCGTTTCCCTCGACGGCCTTGAAGCGACGGCGCTGCAGCTCTCGGCACAGGGCAAGACGCCGATGTACGTCGCCGTGGACGGAGCTGCTGCCGGCGTGGTGAGCGTGGCGGATACCCTCAAACCCGACTCGGTCCAGGCGGTACAGGCTCTGCATAAACTGGGACTGGAGGTCGTCATGATCACTGGCGACAACCGCCGCACCGCCGAAGCCATCGCCCGTCAGGTGGGCATTGACCGGGTGCTGGCTGAGGTCCTGCCGGGGGACAAAGCCGCCGAGGTCAAGAAGCTGCAAGACCAGGGCAGGATCGTCGCGATGGTGGGCGATGGGATCAACGACGCGCCCGCCCTCGCTCAAGCCGACGTCGGCATCGCCATCGGCACCGGGACCGACATCGCGATGGAAGCCTCGGACGTTACCCTGATCAGCGGTGATCTGCGCGGAGTGGTGACGGCGATTGCTCTCTCCAAATCCACGCTGCGTAACATCAAACAAAATTTGTTTTGGGCTTTCGCCTACAACACCGTCCTCATTCCCGTGGCGGCGGGAGTGCTCTATCCCTTCTTCGGATTCTTGCTCAACCCAGTCATCGCCGCGGCAGCCATGGCATCCAGTTCCGTATCAGTGACTTCGAATGCTCTGCGGCTGCGCCGCTGGCGTTCACCCGTGGCGATGAAGAAGGCGAGTGTTTAGGGTTAAGGACTAAATAACTTACTCATCTGCTCCGGCAAATGAAGGGGGGACTTGCGCAAGTTATTTAATTCTCAGTCCTTAGTGGGAAATAGACTGAAGAATGCGAGTGAATGCAGTCAGGCAAAGGAGTTCATCGTGCATGATATGCCGACATGGGCCTACGGGTTGTGGCCCGCCGTCTTGTTCAACATCGGGTTGGTGCTGGTCTTTGTGCTCAGCTTTTTGACGCCCCGCCGGCGGGTGGAGTGGCGATCGATGGGCCTGTTCGCGGCCTGGATCGCCGCGCTGTTCACAGAGATGTATGGCTTCCCCCTGACCATCTACATCCTCTCTGCGCTGCTCGGCCGGGCCTACCCGGCTGTCGATCCGTTCAGCCACAAGAACGGCCACCTGCTGGTGGCCCTTACCGGCGGATCACCGGCAGCCTATGCGGTCGTGATGACCGTCACGCCAATCGTGTTCTGGATCAGCATCAGCATCATGGCCCGCGGTTGGCGGCGGATCCATCAGGCCAAGGGTGGGCTGGTGACAGATGGCATCTACGCCCACGTGCGGCACCCGCAGTACCTGGGGCTGTTCATCCTCATTGTTTCGCTATTGCTCCAGTGGCCGACCATCTTGTCGGCACTGATGGCGCCGGTGTTGTTCGTCGTCTATGTCCGGTTGGCCCGGCGTGAAGAGGGCGAGCTCGAAACCTTGTTCGGCGCGGCCTACCGGGACTACAAAGCGCGCGTGCCGGCGTTTTTCTCGCGTTTCGGCGTCGAAAGCCGATCGAAGGGCAAGTCGGCTCGCGATGTGGCGGCCCTGTAGCCGCAAGGAGCGCACCGATCGGCAAAAAGGCTACCTCGTCTCTCCGCCCTTTGGCGCTGTCGCGGTTCGGCGATGGCGAGTATCATCACAGTTGATGCAAGTAATTCAACAAATAGAAAGGAGTCTCGCGATGGCTAAAGATCCCGTGTGCGGCATGGACGTAGATCCCAAGCAGGCGGCCGGCAAGTCCGACTACCAGGGGCAGACGTACTACTTCTGCTCGGCCGGCTGCAAGAGGGCGTTCGACAAGGAGCCGGCCAGGTACGCCGGCAAGGCGGAGGGGCACGGCGTGCACAAGCACTAGCGCGCCGGGCAACAGATGAGGGGCGATGGGGTGCGTTTCATTTTCGGGGCGCGCCAGCATCTTGAGCGGAATGGAGCAAGCGTCCTGAGCGGAGTGCAACGGAGCCGAAGGACGTTTGCGAAGTGAAGTCGAAGGATGCGGCCCCGGGCGATGACCGCTCCGCCTGCTTCGACTACGCCCCGCAAAGGGCAGCGGGGCTCCGCTCAGCATGCTCCGCTCATTCCTGCCCCAAACGTGAAACGCACCCCTGGCACTGGCGATATTTGACAGGCGGCGTATCCTTTGATATGGTCCTGTCCACATCGGTGCGCAACACCCGCTGTCTGCATAGTTCAGCAAGCAGCGTGCTGCAGAGCGGATTCCGCGCGCATCCGCATTCTACTTCCGCGCGCTACTAAACAGTAGCCGGAAGAACTCCTTCTCCAACTTGACCGTATCTTCCACGGTGTCGTAGATCGGGGCGGTGAGCTTGACCAGCACCATGCCGTCCTGCAGATTGCGCTGGTAAGAAGGCCAGAGGTAGAAGTAGAGGACGACGTGGTCGGCCTGCCCACCCCCCGGGAAGGTTTTGTTCGCCACCAGCTTGAGCGCGTAGACCTCCCCTTTCCCCAACGGCACCGACTCCGAACCGGCGTCGGTGCGCCAGCCGTCGGTGGCGTAGCAGATTTGCGGCGAATGGAAGCTCTTGGACTTCCGGCTGCCGATCAGGCTCAACCAGATGTAACGGCCGTCGGGCAGGCGGTAAAGCCGCTGGACGTACTGCTCTGGCTCCAGGAAGATGAAGACCTCCAGGTTGGTCTGCGGCACGTCCACGCCGGTCCAGGCTCCCAGCGTCATCGGTACCTGTTCGAGGTCGGCGCTGAGGTTGAAACTGTAGGGCGAGACCACCACGCGCTCGCGGTCGGTGCGCTGCCAGTTGTCTACGTCAGCCACGTATTCGTAGCCGGCCGACTGGCTCACCCCCAACCGGCCGCGTTGGGTGATGACCAGGGTCACCACGACGGCGATAGCCAGCAGAAGAATGACCAGCAACTGCGGCTGAGAAACCAGAGCTTGCCCTGAGCTTGTCGAAGGGTTTCTGCGAGAAACCTGGTTTCTTGTTTCAGTTATAAGATGTCTTTCCTGATCTCCCGACATTGCACCACCCGGCTGAAGACGATCAACAACGCCACCGCGCTCAAAAAGAACACGATGCTCGAATAGTCGTGGTAATACTTGAACCCCGCATCGGCGCCCCAGGCGTTCGCCACGGCCAACAACGAAGCCACCCGCAACACATTGCCCAGGATGGCGATGGGGATGCTGCTCAACGCCAGCAGCGCCTTGCCCCACGCCGGCCCCTGCACCAGGAAGACCACCAGCCCCACCAGGGTTAGCAGCGAGACGATGGAGCGCAGGCCGCTGCACTGCGCGCCGACAACCAACTGCGCGTTGGGCAGGCTGACCTGGCTGCCATTGACCACGATCGGCACGCCGAATAGCCGCACCACAGCCGCCGCAATCGTCCCGGTGAACTGCGCCAGGGGCACGCTCAACGGATCAACGAACGGTAGCGGCGCCATGAACAGCAGGAAGGCAAGGGGGAACGCCAGCCGGCGCAGCGCCGCCGTCCCCAGCAGATACCAGACCACGCCGGCGATCAGCATGATCATCGCCAGCGTGCCGACAAAGTAGGCGCGCTGGATCAGCGCGTAGAAGTAGCCGGCCACGCCAATTGCCAGCGGGATCAGGCCGGCCGGCGCCGAGCCGAGCCGCCGCTCACCGGCCGGCCATTTGACCCACAGCCGCCACGCCAGCACGGCCGAGATCAGCGGCACCAGCGGGCCGTGGGAATAGTAATCGTTGCCCAGCCACTCGCTGACGAGCCAGCGGAGGACCGGATAAAACAGCGCCAGCGCCAACGCCCCGATCAAGGCGGCGCTGGCGAAGCGCATCCGTCGAGTAGATAGATCCATCTTCAATCCTGACGTGATCTCCTCACCGTGACATATACTGCCCACGGGCATAAATTGTGTCACCCTGAGCGGGTTGGTCCCGTGAATTGCGTTGCGGCGAAAATCCAGCGAAGGGTCTCGTTGCGAAAAGAGAACTTGTCCCTTCGTTGCACTCAGGGCAGGCTCTGAACGCAGTGAAG